>JAJZLZ010000014.1:3162-13178 GCA_021850375.1 Microcaldota archaeon | reverse complement strand
GAATGCTTTAAAGGCTGCGCCAATATCTACTGTTACTACAATTTTACCGACTACAACAGTATTAATCACAACAACAATACCTCAAAATAAATTATCAAACATTGGCCAATATCAAACATTGAGCATAGTTGCAGTTGTTATAATAGTTATAATTATTGCACTATTTTTGATAACGCGCAAAAAGCCGCCTACTACGCCGCAAAATAAAACACCTGATCAGCAAGACCAAATGCCTCAACAAGGAACTCAGCTACAGGAAAGTTTGCAACTAAACTCTTAACAAATAACGTAGAATTAGATTTATTCATAGCATTATTGCATGGTTAAATATTTCTGGCTATAGTTGCGTTAATAAATGCAAATGATAATCAAATTTCCCTTTAGTATGCTTATAAATCAGAAACACATAAATTTTTTTACCTACAATTCTTAGTGATTTAATGACTACAATATATCTATTCAGGCACGGGCAGACGACGTATAATAAAATGGGCATATTTACAGGATGGTCTGATGCGGATCTTACTGAGAGCGGCATAAGGGAGTGCGAGGGGATAAGAGACAAATTAAAGGACATAAATCCGACAAAGGCTTTTGCATCCGATCTGAAGCGTTCACAGAAGACACTTAGCATAGTACTTGGAGAAAAAAGGCCGACAGTAATAATAGATAAGCGCATAAAGGAACGCGATTATGGGGATCTCACAGGTAAAAACAAGGAAGATATAGCAAAGAGATTTCCAAAGGAATACCCCCTATGGCACAGGTCATACGATGTCGCGCCGCCTAACGGCGAGAGCATAAAGGATGTCGAAAAGCGCGTCTTGGAATTTATAAACGATACTATTTTAAAGCTAGACAAGAAAGATGTTGTATTCATATCTGCACACGGCAATTCTCTAAGGCCAATACGCAGGTATTTTGAAAAAATGAGCACTGAAGAGATGTGCTCATTTGAGCATGTCCAGGGGATGGTTTATAAATACGAATTTTGATTTTGATTAAAAAATAGGTGAGTTTTTGCCTGAAATATCGAATATAATAGCAAGAAAAATAATAGATTCAAGGGGGAATCCGACCGTAGAAGTAGACATAAAAGGAAATAATGGCTCTTTTGCAAGGGCGGCGGCGCCAAGCGGTGCAAGCAAGGGCACATTCGAAGTGAAGGATTATCCTTCGGACGGAATAGAGAGCGGCATATTAAAATTCAACAAGGAAAGCGCAAGAAAGCTAATTGGTATTAGCCTGCTAGACCAAAAGGGATTTGACAGTTCACTTCACGAAATCGACAAAAGCGAAGATTTTGCAAATCTTGGAGGGAATATAGCAATAGCATCATCTCTTGCATTTGCAAAGGCATCTGCAAAGTCCAATAATCTTGAGTTGTATAGAAATCTTGGCGGAGATAACAGAAAATTTATTATGCCATCTCCACTGGGAAATGTAATAGGGGGCGGAAAGCACGCAATAAACGGTACTACAATGCAGGAGTTTCTTGCACTGTCATCAGCTAATAGGTACATAGATTCTGCTTTTGGCAATATTGCGGTCCATAAAAAGGTGAGTGAGCTTTTAAAGGAAAAGTTTCCAAACCTGCCTTTAGGCCTTGGGGACGAAAAGGCATGGGTTGCGCCATTAAATGATATGCAGGCGCTTGAGATACTATCTAATGCGATATCTTATTGCTCAAATGAGATAGGCATATCAATTAGGCCGGCGGTGGATCTTGCAGCGTCAGAATTCTTTGACGGCAACTCATACAACTACAAAGACCGTTCTTTATCTAGCGATGAGCAGATAGATTTTGTTGCGCAGCTGGCGGATAAGTTTAACATAATGATATTGGAAGATCCGCTCGACGAGGGTGATTTCGAGGGATTTGCAAAACTGACAAAGAAAATTGGAAATAAGACGCTCATTGTAGGTGACGATCTGTTTGTGACCAACAAAAAACGGCTAGAAAATGGCATAAACAGGGGCGCGGCAAATGCTATATTGATAAAACCAAACCAGATAGGTACTCTAACTGACATGATAGAAACGGTTAATATGGCATTTAAACACAACTACGAATGCGTTATATCCCATAGAAGCGGTGAGACCGAGGATGCGAGCATTGCGCATCTTGCAGTAGGGCTTGGGATTAAATATATAAAGACCGGCACAATAGGCGGAGAGAGGACCGCAAAGCACAACGAGCTTATTAGAATAGAGGAATTGATAAATTCCTCAAAATAGGCTAAAGGTGCCAAAGCTGCCAAAACCGCAAGTTCTTTTAAGGTGAAAATACAAAATGTATACAGTGATTATTGATGCGCAAGATGTTCGGACTTATATCGACCGCGCTTGAGAGCAATATACGGCCACTCAAAAAGCCCTACAAATTGAATTTTTCTATAACCTACATGTGCCAGTCTCGCTGCCTTACGTGCAATATATGGCAGATACGGCCCAAAGGTGAGCTTAGCATAGATGAGATACGTCAATTTGCGATACGCAACAATGACTTTAAATGGATTGAATTAACTGGAGGCGAGCCGTTTTTGAGATCGGACATAGTGGATATTGCGGCTGCATTTAAGGACAATTCAAAATCGCTATATATGCTCACATTTCCAACAAATTCCTTATGTGACCCAAAGCTCTTGCAGCGCAGAATAGGTGAGATATTAAGCCTAAAGATACCGCGCGTGGTTGTGACTGTGAGCCTTGACGGATATCGGGAGCTTCATGACAAGATACGTGGGATTCCAGGGAATTTTGATAGGGCAATGCAGACATACAAAAATTTGATGGAATTCAAATTAACCAACAAAAATCTAAGCTTTGTCTTTGGATATACGATAAGCAAATTTAATCAAGGCCAATTGGAGCAAACTTTTAATGAGGTGAAAAAGGAAATACCGTCAATTTGCGCGAACGATTTTCATATAAATTTGGCGCAGACCTCAGAGAACTATTACAAGAATGAAAACGACAGCATCAAGGCAGACCCTAAAGAGGCGATTAAGGACATACAGTGGCTATTAAATCATAGGAAATTCCAGCCCAGTGCCATACAGATGGTAGAAAGCGCGTTCCTAAAAGGGCTATTAACATATGCTAAAACTGGCGTTAGCCCGATGCGAAGCCGCAGCCTTGAGGCATCGATGTTTATGGACAGCTTTGGAAACATCTATCCTTCGATAATGTGGAACGCAAAAATAGGAAATGTGCGCGAAATAGGATATGACATCTCAAAGGTATGGGATAATGAAGAGGCCATGCGCATAAGGCGTGAGGTAAGGGAGGGCAAAGAGCCTAAGTGCTGGACCTCATGCGAGGCGTACCAGACGATAACCGGTAATATATTTAGCATGATAAAATGAAACAGCTTAATATCGCTTATGCGGGCACTGCTTTGATAATGATTATGCTGCTTTCGTCAAATTCATCTGCGACTACGGTAACTCTAAGCGGCACGTGTAATTTCTCGATGATAAACGCTACAAACAATTCAATTTTATTCAATCTCTCAAATAGCGGTGATGCATCTGCAATTGGCATTATTTTAAATCCACAAATAGTAGGTGGCGGAAACGTAAATTCGACTGTTTATATAAATTCATTGCCGCCAGGCTCGAGCGCCATTAATTCAATGCATATAGAGAATATATCAAAGAAGGGCTCATACGTACTAAACATATTTACCCAGTATAACCAAGGGACATCAACCTTCTACACTATCTTCCCCTGCGAATTCTATTATGGCTCATACGTTTTATCCCCGCTTAGTGTATCTTCTTCTATCGACAAAAAAGGCAGCCTCATACTAAATCTAACAAACGACAATTCCAATGCAATAGATGCAAAAGTCGAGGTGCTCTCTCCGCAGGGCTTTGAAATAGGCAATGCCACTAGGAGCGTTAACATATCCGCCGGCGCAAATGCAAACTACGCATTCGGAATAAGCGTTCCAAAAGGATCATACAACGCAACGCTTCCAATCATATCTGAAGTGTCATACTCGAATGCCAATACCCATTATGCACTATTCTCTACAACAGATATAGTATATGACGGAAACAAAAAACCATCAGGTATTAATGTATCGCTATACAACATACTCTTTGGACTAATAATTATAGTAATCTTGCTCCTGATTGCGATCTCTAAAATCAAGCGCAAAAAAGAGACTAAAAAATTAAAGGTGGATAATTGAAGCCGCATATAAGCATAATAATACCGACGCTCAATGAAGAGCGCAACATGCGGCGTTTAATATATGGCATAAAGGGAGTCTTGAAAAATGAGAACCTAGAGCTCATAGTTGTTGATGGCCACTCCAAAGACAAAACCGTTAGCATATCAAGGCGAATGGGCGCAAGAATACTATATGATGATGTCGGGAAGGGCTCGGCGTTAATAAAAGGATTGAATGCCGCAAAGGGTAAAATAGTCATATCCATGGATGCGGACCTCTCGCATAGGCCAAATGAGCTTTTAATATTGATAGCTGGGATAGAGTCTGGCTATGACGTATGCATGGGATCTAGGTTTTTGACTGGCGGCGGTTCTGATGATATGCCTTTTATACGAAAGATAGGAAACAAGGCATTTGTTGCAATAGTCAATTTGATATATAAGTCCAACTATTCTGATATGTGTTATGGTTATAGAAGCTTTTCCAGAAATGCTTTGAGGCGGTTGAATTTAACGGAGGCCGGTTTTGGGATTGAAACTGAGATAAGCATAAAAGCCAAGAAAATGAATCTAAAAGTGCTCGAAGTTCCAAGCTATGAGAAAAAGAGGTTTATGGAAGAGCCCAAGCTAAGGAGCATAAATGACGGATTTATAATACTAAGGACAATAATGCATTCAATTCTAGAAAGATGAGAAGAATAGCAATTAGATGCAATGCAGCTAAGTTCAAACTTTACTAAGGTTGTCTATTTTATACACTCCATAGGTAAAGCCGGTAGAATTGTATGTTGTAGTATTTATCGGAGAGAGATTGGAATAGTTCTCAAAAGCGCCACATATATTGCCCGGCGTCGCGCACCAGTAGCCGATGTCCAATACTGCGCAGGGATGTTCCTGTGCGGCAGCGCTGTAGAAGCTGGAGTTGTATAAATAGCTCATCTGGGCGGATGTCTTGTTGTTTAGTATATATAGCGTCGGGTCATAGGAGTAGACAATGCAGCTATTTGGTATGCTATTTGCGCTCGCATACACAAAGTTCTCATAAAAGCGTGCATCGCCTGCCTGTGCTATAGAGGATGGCTTTATTGAGAGTATAGGGAAGAGAAGATATGTTTGGTATAAGAGCAAAATAGTGAATATCATGCAAAGCGCGGCGGGAACGAAAGCAATTGCATGCTTTTTAAGCTTAAATACTCTGTGCAGCACATCAGATATTAAATCAACCGCCCAACCCAAAGTGAATGCCGCGAAAATGGCAAAGGGCGCCATTAACGCAAGCATGAACCTCCAGTCAACTCCGTATGTAACTGCTCCTGCATAAAATGCAGTGTATAAAAGAAATATCGCAAAGAACCAAATCAAAAGAACAAGAGCTATGCGAAATCTGCGAGTTGCTGTCATTAAGGCGATACCAATTATAGCCGCTATGGTGTATGATATTGGCTGGACAACATCTGATGAAGCGAATTTATTTAGCCAAAAATAGAGATTTGCGCATATATTTGCGTCAAAATTCTGCACATTTATCTTGCCGCTTGAGGTTATATACGAATAGCTTCCTGTGGCGCAGCTCTTTTGTATATTCGTGCCGCTATAGCCGTATGTGCCGTTTATTGATTCATATGATGCATATGCTATCGATGGGTAGATGGCAATTACGAATATTAATAGTGCAAATAGAAAGCGCGTGTTTAATATATTGTTATAGAGCAGCTTTAGGTCTCTAATTATTACGCCGTATATGCTAATGCTGTCTGATAATAAAATATACGCCACTAAAAATATCGGTACGACTATGAGCGCATCTATTTTCATGTAGCTTAAAAGTGCGATAGATAAAAGCAGATTAAACATGCTCAAAACGCTGCGCTTTCTTATGAAAATTATCAGGAAGAAAAATGATATAAGAGAGTACGCGAGCACCGCCATATCCGAGTTTGTCGGCATGGCCCATACAAGAACTATCGGAGATATGCCGATTAATAGTGCGGAGAAATACGCCGTGCTTTTTTTGCCAAAAAGCAGTAGTGAAGAGAGGAATGCAAATATTACTGCGATTGATGTTATTGCCATCTGGGCTACATAGGATGCGGTCCTATTTACTCCAAAGATCAGATAGGCTATTGCTATGTTAAACGATAACCCTATCGGCTCATGGAACACGCCCCCAACATAGCACGCATTTGCATTGCCGTAGTTGCACATCCACGCCCTGCCGGTGTGTATCAAGCTTAATGCCATCGCTTGGTATATATCATCGTCAAAGAAGAGCTGCTGCGTAGGCTTTACTGTATAAACCTCAACGGCTATAAATATCAAAAGTGCAATAGAAAGAATGATCATTGCACTTGCGTTAAACTTGGACTTTATAAGCTCGTGCCATATGTTTTTTCTATCCAAGATAACGCCAAATATCAGGCCAAAAAAGGATATGCAAATGCCTATGGTGAATAGAACTTCGAGAATATTGTCAGATATCATCGTATCTTCCTGTTGGTCACAAATACGCCGTTTATGAACATATGCTTAGTGCCACTCTGCTTCATCATTAAAAGGGCATCGCTTGGCGACATGACAATCGGAGAGCCATGTATGTTGAAGCTGGTGTTTAGCACAATCCCAAAACCCGTCTGCTTTTTTACGCCAGCTAGCAATTCCTTGTATTCCAAATTCTCGTCCCCGACCATCTGCGGCCGTGCGGTTCCGTCTACATGCACGACGGAGCGCTCGCGCATCAAGTGCTCTTTTTTCATGGCATACGCCGAGGTCATAAATTTGTCATATCCCTTATTGTCGTATTCAAAGAGGCGTTCGACTTCAGATTCAAGGACCGATGGCGCGAAAGGTTGAAACCATTCCCTGCGCTTAACTTTCATATTGAGCAGCTCTTTCACCTGCTCTGAGCTGCTAGATCCAACAATGCTCCTATTACCCAAAGCGCGAGGCCCATACTCCATGCGACCATTGAACCATAGTATATAGTTCTCTTTTGATATAAGCTCTGATGCGTGCCTTGCGCTTTCGGTTTTGCCTTCTATATTATATGAAAATTCCTTGTGCTTTTTTATATAATCAACTGTATCCTCTTCACTATACTCATCGCCCAAATAAGCGCTGAATTTTTGCACGGAAATCTTGTCAGTCAAATAATGGCAATATAGCGCCGCGCCAAGGGCTATTCCACCGTCGCCCATGTGCGGGAAGACGTACATGCTCTTGACGTTTCCAAGCGAGCGCACTTTCATATTAGCCTTTATGTTTGAGAATAGGCCTCCAGAAACTGCAATATCTTGTATATTGTATCTGTCTATTAAATTGCTGATCAATTTTTCCACAAGCATCTCGACTAACTGCTGCGCCATGTATGCAAACTGCTCCCTAGGCATCTGCCAGCCTATAGCAGATAAGATGTCATATTGCCTTGCAGCGCTATGGCGCGCGCGCAGGCGCGTGCCGGATAGGGAGAACAGGTCGGAAAATCGGTTCTCCTCGCTGCTAAAGGGATATGAGTAGTCTGCCATCGCCATGACCTTGCCCTCATCCTCAAGCTCGCGCATTCCTACTATATTTGTTATCTGCTCATAGAATATCCCAAGCGAGTCTTGTGCGCCAATTCTCATTACGCGCTCAAGTTTGCCGTTGTCTAGTATGGACACGCTTCCTGAAAGCCCATCACCAAGCCCGTCTAGGGTTATGACCAATTTCCTTCCCTGTCCTGAAGTGAATGCCGCGCATGCGGCATGAGATAGATGGTGGTCTATGGCATAGAGCCTATATCCTCTAAATCCCATGCGTTTTAGTTTTCTGTTTATGATATGCGAGCTGGCAGCTTCGCATAGCGGCAGCGGCCCGATGCCAGTTAGGGTGTATTTTATCTTATGCCTTGCGTTTTCGAACATCGGCTTTAGTATCTTCCTTCGCCTGAACTTGTAATAGTTCTCCTTCATTGATGGAAAGATGCGCTCTAAGGTTTTTGTAAACTCAGTGGTTGAGTATGCGATGTTATCTACATCCGAATGCTTTATCTTTGCATAGGATATGGCTGCAGATATCGCATGGTTAGGGAAGTTTATCTCCAGTTTTCTTTTAGTGAAACGTTCCTCATTTGCTGCATAGAGTATTTTGCCGTCCTGCAAAAGCGCCGCGCCCGCATCATGCCCGTCCCATATCCCAAGGGTATATCCCATCACACCACAGCATCGGCAGTTCTTTGAGCAGATTCTTTCGAAACCTTTTCTATGAATTCATTTAGGGTGACATTGAACTTCTGCTTCCCTGAGCGGTCCCTTATCGCAAGCGTTTTTGCCTCCTGTTCTTTTTTACCAACAATGACTATGTATGGTATTTTTTGCATCTGCGCGTCTCGTATCTTATAATCGAGCGTCTTATCGCTAATATCCAGCTGTGTGCGCACGCCCGCATCTTTGATAACATTAAACACGCCGCTTGCATACGAATTCGCGCTTTCTGATATAGATACAATCCTAACCTGCACTGGCGATAGCCACAGCGGGAATTTGCCCTGGTAGTGCTCTATTAAAACGCCGATGAATCTTTCAAGCGAGCCAAGTATCGCCCTGTGCACAATTATAGGCGTGTGCGCCTGTCCGTCCTCTCCAATATACTCGAGCTTAAAGCGCAGGGGCAATTGGTAGTCGACTTGTATTGTTGCACACTGCCATTTTCTTCCAAGCGAGTCAGTTACGTCAAAGTCTATCTTCGGGCCGTAGAATGCGCCGTCTTTTTCGTTTATTGTATAATCTATGCCATTTGATTCTAGCGAATTCTTAAGCGCCAATGTAGCCTTCTCCCAAAGTGCCTCATCGCCCATATGGTCATCTGGCATGGTCGAGAGCTTGGCGTTAAATTGCATGCCAAATGTTTTATACACCTCATTCACCATCTCGAGCAAGGTTTTCATCTCCGCCTCAAGTTGGTCTTCCCTTATAAATATGTGCCCATCGTCTTGGGTTAGTTCCCTCACCCTAAATAAGCCGGTAAGTGCGCCGGATATCTCGTTGCGATAGAGCTTGTCAAATATAGCGGTGCGAAACGGCAAATCCCTATAGCTCCATTTTTTGGACTTATATATCAATATAGTGGATGGGCAGTTCATTGGTTTCATGCCAAGCTGTTCACTCTCTGTTATAAGCGTGAACATATTATCCTTGTAATGGTCGATGTGCCCGCTAACATGCCAAAGCGCGAGGTTTGCAAGCGAGGGAGTGCTTATCTCTTCATAGTCATATTTGTAGAGTTTTTCGCGCATAAAACTGACAAGCCCACGATATAGAATAAGTCCGTTTTTATGCCAATATACCATTCCCGGCGAGACCTCCTGCATGCTAAATAGGTTCAATTTCTCGGATATTGTTCGATGATCTGTCTCGGGCAGCCCGGAGAAGTCGCTCTTTTTCACTATGGAAATATCTATTTTGGGTGCTCTATTTGCCACCTGCGTAATGTTTGATTTATTGCCATAGCTTCTGCCCTGCTCTGCAAGAGGATGCCCCTTTATCTCAAAGCCCAGTTTTTTATTCCAGCCAAACGGCGCCTTGACAACATCTAATTCGCCGCCTGACAAATTGCTGTGCACAATGTTAATAATTTCAAGTGCGGCCTTTGGCTCGGCAAGGTTTGCGCTCAAATGCGCAAACGGGTATATCACTATTTTTTTGCGCTTTAATTTTTCAGAAGACCTTTTGATGTCCTCTACCGCTTCCTTTGCGATATCTTTTGTATCAAATGCCTCAACGCTTATTAAAACAAGAAGCGCGTCATCTAATTTTACAGCTGCCTTATCTGATGCCTCAAACACGCCAGATTCTGGTTCT
>JAJZLZ010000014.1:0-3152 GCA_021850375.1 Microcaldota archaeon | reverse complement strand
ATTTAATCACTGCAATTATACAATTAACAGATAAACAGAAGATGCTGCAGATATATTATTAACCATTTTTATGACAAATTTAAAAGCTACTATTTACCGTTAAGTATTTATATATTCTCTAATGAAGGTATTTAATAAGTGTGATTTGCATGGGACTCATGTACAATGTTATGAATTTTGGTTTAAAGCAGTGGCGCAAGGTTAGGCTGTTGCAGCTTGCAGTCAGCATGTTGGTGTTCAGCATTGTATTTGCGAGCCTTGTTGGTGCGCAGAGTTCAGTACAGAGTTCACTTACTAATTCGATATGCAACGCATTTACCACCGTAAAGAACGTAATATTTATTCTCGGCTTAACGCTCATGATACTAGGCGGCGCGCTGTATGCTGGTGCAAACCTAATGCCAAGCTCACAAAAAGGAGGCTTTCAGGGATATGGCATGGCTATGATAGTTGGTGGAGTTGTAGGAGTTGCAATCGCGGTCGCAGCACCGTACATACTAAACTTAGTTGTAGGCTCAAGCGGCAGTTCAGGTGTTACCGTAAATGCTCCAACAGCAGGAACAGACGTGTGCGTCAGTAATGGTAATATATTTAGTTTATTTTAATTAGCAATGCCTGATGATATGCGCGTAATCAAAAGGACGTCTAATGCAAATCGCGCATATCCTACATTTTTATTTTTAATTCTTTTTTTAATTGCCCTATCTCTAGCTAGTGCACAGAGAGCCCAGTTATCCATAACAAATGCGATATGCAATGCATTTAACACCGTTAAGAATATAATATTTGTTCTAGGCTTAACGCTTATGATAATCGGCGGCGCGCTGTATGCCGGTGCAAATCTAATGCCAAGCTCACAAAAAGGAGGCTTTCAGGGATATGGCATGTCTATGATAGTTGGTGGAGTTATAGGAGTCGCAATCGCGGTCGCAGCGCCATACATACTAAATCTTGTTATAAATTCAAGCGGCTCTTCTAGCATAAGCGTTGCGGGAAGCGTGAGCACAGTATCATTATACTGCGAGACTATTGCGCCTATTAGCACTATAATACAAACATCCGGGGGCGGAACTGAAACTACAGGATGGCCAAAGGGCTAGTGCCGCAACTGGAACTGCATAAGTTGCATGTACATATGTTTCATTATCCGCATGCTCGTAGTATTAAAATCTATGCGCTGTATAATATATAGCTATTTTATGGTGCTTTTATGATGAAATCATTCACATACGCATGGGAACTATATAAGTCAAATCTAGGCTTAATAGCGCTCTCTGCGATATCATTGATAATAGCATTTCTAATACCAGTTTTTGCATCGCTACCGACCTATAATGATATGGGCGGAATATTCGTTAGAACTTCAAGCCTCTATCTTAACCTAAATCCAATAAACACTGCCATTATAATAGCATCCGTCATATTCTCCTTACTATTCATAAGCTTCGCATCAGTGGTGATAAATGTCATAGCAAAGCACAGCAGGACCAAAACCAGTGTAAAGACCGCGGTCTTGCACAGCCTTGAGAAATACACCGGACGGGTCTTTGCTATTTTGCTGCTATATTCGATTTTGATATTTGCTGTAAACGTTCTTTTCTTTTGGACCAATTATTCTGGGATAATTACGTCAATTGTTGCCCTGCTGTTAATACCAATATTCTTCTACGCCCCATCTTCTGTAGTCATAGACGAGCATAATGCATTAAGGGCCATGAGGGCGAGCGCAAAGTTTTTCTTCAAGGACATATGGAACTTTGTCGCATGGGTAATCGCGCTTATAATTACCTTGAGCGTTATAGATTTTATTGTCATAGCAATAAGTGGAAGCGTACTATCAAGCTATATCATGCTTGTCATAAGTTCGATATTCATACTGCCGTTCTTTTTGATGCTGCAGGGTGAAATGTACATCAGCAGATTCAAGCTGCTAAAATAGCATTGCGCATAGCTGCCTTCTCTTGGCAGCATCCTATAAATATCTTCTATAATTAGATTAAACTATGCAGCGTAAAATATGCGCATTGGCAGCCATTGCAGCAGTTGCATTAATGCTTATGCCTGCATACTCATTTGGCGCAAGCAACCCCATAACAACAGTCAGCACTGGAAGCATAGATATAAGCTGCGTACTATCGCCCTCCGCGCCTACGAGCGTAGGAGCGTGCATAGAAGACTCATTTCCTTATATGGCAATAGGTGTTTTGCTCTCTTTTATGGTTGTCTCTTTGACCTACATGCTGGGCAAGGTGATAAACTACCGCCGCCTGACAAATTGGTATCAGGGCGAGCTATGGGAGACCATAAAGACGCTAATACTTGTCGCAATAATAATATCCTCGCTTGTGATAATGGGATCTATCGGAACGGCGCTGGCCGGAAATGTGCCAACCTCTCCAACATCATCCTCTGGAATATCCGGCGCACTGACATCAAATCTCGCAAGCTTCTATTTGACCGCGCATAACGTGTATCTATCCCAGCAATTAGGATATGACTACAATGCGTTTGCCGCGCTTCAGGGATACGACTTTGGGATCGAGGCGCTAAAGAGCATATCTGTCTCTACGTGGTTTCCAATACCAATTATTACTCCATGGGGTGTAATAGGCGCGGTACAGTCAGGCTCGGAGGAGAAGATATTTGTAAACCGCTTCATATCAACTGATTCAAAGGGACTATCGATTGTTGCTGATGCGGGTTCTATACTGGTCTTGCCAATGCTTTTATTCTATCAGACTCAGTATGATTTGTTCTACTATATTGTCGGAGTGGGGCTGGGCGTTTTAATACCAATCGGCATAGTTTTGCGCGCAATACCGCTTCTTCGAAATCTTGGTGGAACGTTTGTAGGAATTGGCATTGGCGCTGCTATCATATATCCTGCCCTTTTGGTCGGATTTAATATGCCAATTTCAAATTACGTATTCCCTATCTATAGTGCAAACACCCAGCCTGGGGCTCCGAATTGCCCATTCTCCTCTGGCCTTATATGCCAGATATGGAGCGGCATAGGCGGAACGCTAAACAACCCCTACTTTGCATTTAACCCTATCTCTGCGCCGCTTGGCGCCTCTATGGATTTGGCAAATGGGATTTTTAGAATACCCCAGTACATAATACAATTAGAGTTTGGCACTACTGGCATAACT
>JAJZLZ010000068.1 GCA_021850375.1 Microcaldota archaeon | reverse complement strand
CAATCGACGAATGGCTGATGTCTTCTGAATACATATTGAATGGAGGAAATAAGAACGTAATATTGTGTTATAGGGGTGTGCGCGGATTCGAGCAAGCCACACGATTCTCGATGGATTTAGCGGCAATAAAGATTATTAAGGAAAAAAGCCACCTTCCAGTGGCTGTTGATCCAAGCCACGCAGCAGGCAGGCGCGCGCTTGTTGAGCCTTTGGCGCTTGCGGCCATCGCCGCGGGCGCGGACATGCTTGAGATAGAGGTTCATCCAGATCCAAACAAGGCAAAAAGCGATAAGGATCAGCAGATCACATTCAATGAGTTCGAACATTTAATGGAAAAGGCAAATAAAGTTGCACGCGCGCTAGGCCGAAGAATATACGTGCCAAAATGAGATGCAATAAAAGATAAAAAAATTAACGTTCTAACTTATGCATAATTTTAAGACGAACAAGAGAATTTGAATTTTGCAAGCACGATATATTTTTATATTGTGCGTTTCAAATATTTCCGGTGCGAATATGGCTAAAAGTAAGGCAGATAACAAAAAAATTAATGAAAACATGACGCGTAAAAAAGGACATAAGGCTGCAATAATTGGCATAGCTATTTTACTTATCATATTAGCTTTTGGCGCGTATGCAATATTGACATTTGGATCTCTGCCACTTGCGGTTATAAGCTCAGGGCAGTTAAATAGCCAGGGCATTGCGCACATTGCATTGCAGAAGATAAACTCCACGCGCTCATTTAATTTGACCTATAGTGGCAGCATAGTTGTAAACAATACTGACCCTAGAATGTATTTGCGGATTATGAAAATTAATGGCCAAAATAGTGATAATTTAACAATTACAAATTTCCCTACCCTCGGAACCGTACGGGCAAATTTCATACAGGATGGAAATCAGATTAACTGGTGCGAATCCGATAACTATGTGAATAAGTGCGGAAACACAACCATAACCAACAACAGCTACTACTTTTTGCCGGCAGTTGAATATTTTGCAAACAGTATCGCAAATTTCAGCACCATGAGCGGCTTAAATATAACCAATTACGGCTTAAGGCTATATAAATCACAGCCTTGCTATGATTTTTCAGGAACGGGCGCAGTAGAGGTCAATGGCATGTTCTTTAACCAGAGCGGATATATCCCATCAACGTTCAAATTCAACGCATGCGTATCCGCAACGCAGGATGTGCCTTTATTGATAAACGTCACTGACTCTGCAGCAGGGACAGGTGAATACATGCACATAAACATCCAAACCTCTGGAATGAGCTATATTGTATAAATTTGAACTGTTTATAGTTTAGTATCAAATAAGGCTGTGGGCAATATCGCATCTATTGCGCGGTGAGTTTTAACTATTTATTAAGCATTAAATGGCAGAGCTGCGCCGTTAATTTATTTTTGGCGCATGGCATACACTGCTTGGCAGGATAATAAGATTTGTTTTGCCGCTCAGCTAGTTATGTTTTAATACATAACCAACGTATTTTATTTCAAAAGCATTTGAGGCAAGTGAAAATTAGTCAGTAGATACTTCGTGGGCTATATTTGGGCGCTCCTTGATTAGAACCCTATATCCGCAGTAGCTGCACCTGACGAAGTTGTCTAGCTGCTTTATCTTCCTTCCGCAATGAGAACATACATATGCCATATGATCAACTTTTAATGCCATCTATCAGCCGCTTTGCAGCGGATCCTGCTGGAGTGGTCAGTGTATATGCTCCCCCCGCATATACGGTCTTGCAGTGCTTGCACTCCCATATGCTGGTGTTCTTGCGCTTGACCGCATCCCTGCCGCAGACATCGCAGTGGTATTGTGCCTGCTTCTCCTGCTTTATCTTCTGGTAGCGTTTTCTTATCGTAGCTCCGTATCGTATGCTTGCATTTGCCATTCATTCACCTGTTATGACGCCTTTTAAGAACTCGTGCTTTTCTAGTGCGATATTCATTGCGTCCTCTATTTCATTTTTGAAGAATCCTCCTTTTAGCCCTTTCTGAATGGCCCGTATAGCCTTCCCATCGGTTGCTATGGTGATTCTCCCGTCCATCGCCTTCTCCTCAGATGCATTAGTGTCGAGCAGAATCGTGTTGTTGAACTTGCCAAACGTGCACGATGAGACGATGTTATTTAGCTTTAATTTGGCGCTTCTCTCCTCTCTTTTGGCCTCCCCGTTTTCGACTTTTGGCACTTTTGTATCCGCAAGTGCCGACATTACCGCAATTGACGCGGCGTCGAAGAGGTTGCCATCGTAGTTTAACACGTATATGTCCGCAAATACCGTCCAGACCTTACCTTCCTCGATTAGTAGGCTCTCAAGATCTATGCAGTTGCCAGCCCTTATTCCGCGATCCACAACTCTTGCCAGCTCTATTGACTCTGGGCTTGGAGGCCCAGTCTCGTAGTTCTCGGATGCAAGAGGCAATAGCTCTGCTGATACCATGAAATTGCCCAGATTTGGCGTGTCATCCATCGGTTCCTCTATTGAGAGCTTAACGCCAGCAAGCACCTTTGTCATCCCAAGCTCCACCTGCGCAGAGCCTTCCGCGTTGCCGAGAACGCCCTTTGTTACTTTTATGTTTCTATAATCCATGGCCTTTCTGCCGTCATCCCTTAGCCCTTTTGCTATTATCTCCTTTATGTAATTTGCCTCTACAATATCCATAGCTTCCATCTTATTCACCCTTTAAATGATTGCTCTCGCCCCTGAGCTCATATAACTCTTTTAGGGCACGTCTCTGCTCCGCACTTATGATCTTGCCCGCATCTATTGCCATGTCTATTGCTTTTGACATCTCTTCCTTAGTCATATGGCCGTCCATCTGCAATAAAAGCACTTCATTGTTGCGTGGAGATATTGCCATCGGTACGTCGCTGTCGGAATAATTGTCTTCAATCATATTGAAATCAAGAGCCAGATCCTCGCCTATCTTGCCGACCGAAACTGCATATGGCAGATCGCGCATCTGTATTCCGCTTGTGGCAAGAGCAACTGCGGCTGCGGTTATTCCTGCCGCCCTTGTGCCTCCATCGCCCTGAAGTATCTCGATATATATCTCTATTTGGCTGCCAGGGAATTCACTTAGCAGTATCGCATTTTCGAATACCTCCTTTACGACCTTTGATATTTCTGTCGCGCGCCTGTTAGGTCCGCTGCGCCCATGCTCGGATAGGCTCGAAAATGGAGCCATAGCGTATCTGCACTTTAATATAGCTTTTGTGGAATCTGCAAGGTGCCTTGGGTTTACCTCCCTTGGCCCGTAGACTGCGGCAAGTATCTTGTTGTTGCCCCATTCCAAATATGCCGATCCGCTCGCATTCTCAAGCGGCGCTGCGGTTATCTTGATCTTTCGTAGCTCGTTAAAGTCCCTTCCATCAGTTCTCTTTCCGTTTATAACAAGCGTTGGCTTGTTTAATGACGATCCTCCCATTATATTACCTCTTTTCTAATCTCCTCTTCTAAATATGATTTTATAGCATCTGTTAGGCCGCGGTTGTGCGCCTCTTGCTCGATTTTAAATATCGTTTTTATTGCCAGATCCATCCTTCCACCATTGAGCCATATTATTCCGTTGAGCCCTATTATGATTTCAGTTCCTGTAATATCAGATATCTGCCTTACCATCGTGGACTTCTTGCCGATTATCCTTAGCACCTTTTTTGGCTTGACATGTATTATCATTCCGCCATCAAGCTTCTTTGCGTCCTTTATGACTACGTTCTTGCGCGATTCTATGTCCTTCACCTCGCCATAGAATATGTCGCCCTCCTTAAATGCATATTCGTCATATTTTCCTACGACTATAAAGCTCTTGCCAAAATAGGAAAGGTCTACCAAATATACCTTGTTTCTAACCTCGGTTACTATTCCGACTACGCTGTCCTCGCGCCTGGGCTTCCACGACCCTTCAAGCGGCACAAGCGATCTTGAAGCGGCATCATATATGCCAAGCACCTTAGAGTAGGTCTTATTTGAATATATATACGTATTTTCAATATGTTCGGGCTTTTCAGATATGACATCGCCCGGAACAACTATTTCTCTTTGCATAAAATCAATCAACATCAAACGATCTTTATTTCCGCCTTTCCTGAAGTTGCGGAATTTATTCTGTCAAACACTTCATTTTGCAGCCCTGCCGGAAACTCCAATTTGGCAGACAGGCTGCCATCGGATAGCCATTCGTCGGACTTCATTCCGTAGCGCTTTAAAACGCCAAATGAGCGGTTGGCGAATTCCGCAGGTATCTTCACGTCTATTTTAATTGTCGTGAACTTTATGGGCATTATGACGCTCAATTTTTTAACTATCGACTCTATCTGCTCCTGTGCGCTCTTGAAAGGATCTATTGTTATCTTTGCCTCATTCATCGCATTCTCTACGCGCATTGGAGGGTTTGGGGCGTTGGTGCGCGGATCTATAGAGTTTCTTGCTATTATCTCTATGACCTGCCTGCGCTTCTCTTCTAGAAGCTTGTTGCGCTGCTCTGTAGTTATTGGCACGTCTCCGTGCTTTAATATCGCATCTGCGACCTTTGATATTTCGGTTGTTCCAAATGCCTTTTTTATCTTATCTTCACTCTGCCTCTCGCCTTTCTTTGCGTCCTTGAATATCTCTTCTGCTTCGAGCACTACCAAAGGGTCTGAACGCTTGCCTGTTATATACTCATATGCAAGATCCGCATTGACGAATATCTCGAACTCGTTTCCTTCCTTGTGGTATTTTACTACAACCGTCTTAGACACACAGACCACAGATCACATTATAGGTATTTCTGCACCTTCTCAGGGCCAAATAGGGTGAATCCATCGCTCTTGCTTATTGTAGAGATGTCCATATTGCCCTCATTGAGCTTGCCCTCGTTTACCTTCTTTATTATGCTAACTCCTAGATCTATTGCTTGCTCGATGCTCATGCCGTCCTTGTAATTCTTTACCAATATATCTTCAGCTATCTTCTTTCCAGAACCTATGGCATCCGCCTTGTAGCCAAGATACGAAGCGCCCGGCTCTATTTCAAATAGCTTTGGAATTCGATCTATCCCGCCAACAAGAAGAGATATCGCATAAGGGCGTATGCCTCCATACTGCGTCGCCATCTGCATCTCCTCTGATATCTCCCTTGCTATTGTGTCGACAGATTCGGTCTCATCATAAACCATACGGTGCGACTGCGCTTTTGCGCGCATGGAGCTCACTATGTGCAGCCCGTCAGACACGAGGCCGGAATACGTTGCACCGATATACGAATCTACCCTGAATATCTTCTGTATGGTACTTGGCACTGCAAGAGGCTCTATTATGTTCTTGTGCGCCAACAGCACGACTCCGTCTTCCGCTACTATGCCAACAGACGTGGCACCCTTGCGGACAGCTTCTTTTGCATACTCTACCTGAAATAGCCTTCCATCGGGGCTGAACATCATTCCCCTATCGTAAGCCTGAACATTTGGATACATAAGTCCACCATTTAAGCATTAAAACTAAGGATTAATACATCTATTATCGTGTATGGATTTATAACCTTTTCTATTTTTTTGTAATATGCGCCGTATGGCAGCGCTTAAATTGCATGCAAACTGCTTTTTGATTGTTAAATTATATATGCCATCAGATAGGCATGAGTTCTCCCAAAAAGCGAAAGTCTTGATATTTTTTCATTCAGTGTTTGCGCATGTATGTTTTTAAACGTTGCAGGAGTATTATAGTTATGGATAATTATCTGGACCGATACGATTCTTACGGTAATAAGATCCGCGCACGCAAAGTGCGCATGAGTAGAAAGAAGAGAAGAGAAATGTATGCCATATTCTCCGCGATCGTAGTTTTTTTGGTAATAATCAACCTTTTAAAGTTCAACATAATTGGGAACATAATCGGAGCCATTCCTGGAGGTGGTGCGCATAAATCAACATTTGCGCCCAGCGCATACACCCAGGAGCTATACGGGTTATTTTTGCAGGCGGACCAGTATGTTAACGCTTCGGGCGCAATAAGCGTAGGGTATAGCGTAAATATATCCGAATCCTCTGCTTTTGTTGGGCCAGGGGTGGGGCAGTCGATTTTGATGAACACAAAGCTGAGCAAATACGGTAAGAACGTGAGATTCGACTTGTATCAAAATGGCAAAGGATTGCAGCGCAATATAAATCAGAGCATAATATACAACAACAATAATTACTACCAATGCACAAATGCCAATTCTGCTCCGAGCGCACAGAATTGTTTTCAGAGCGGTGTATACCAGCTGCCGCTCATGAATTTCTTTGGATTTTACTATGACGTTAATTCGACAAAGCAGGATGAATATTTAATAAACGGCCTTAATTTTAGCAGCCTAAACGAGTACACAACAGAGTATAGGGGCCAAAATTGCACATTAGTTGAGGGCAATTTCACGGCGGGCATAGAAGAATCGCAACTGCTCTCAGCAGAATATTTACAGCTAAGATCTGTCTTAGGGCCAAGTACATATCTGCTGGCTTTTAATTCAGGCAATTTCAACGGTACGCTCAAAGCGTGCTTCTCATCTGATTACCAGTTGCCGCTATATATCAGGGCAGTGGCAGACATGGGGCCGGCAGGTAATGTAGTCTACCAGCTAAATCAAACCTATATATCTTCATCAGCGTCAGATAGCTATGTTACAATAAGCTGAAATTTAGACCACAGAATGCTTTATTTATCGTGTGGTTTTATTATTTGGCATCTTTTAGCAGTGCGCGTATTGTGCCGGATGATTTAAGCGTATAAATGCCAATCTCTCTGTCGTTTACTGACTTTACAAAGGCGAGAGATGCTATTGCAATCTTATATCCGTCCAGCCCTACGCGCAGCACAAATTTTTTCTCGTCTATATATTTTACAATCTTGGGGTTTGCCTTGAAGTATAAATTTCCCATCTCCTTTTGAATCGCATTATATAGGCCGACCTCAAATACCTTCTCGGTCCCTTGCGCTATATCATTGGTGGACATCACCAATAGGTATCTACGCTTCTCTCTCATCATTCGATTAGCCCCGGGGTTGTTTTGCCAATCGATTCGCGTACATGATCCTCGCTTGCGCCTATGAGCTTTGCTAGCTCTATTAGCTGCATATATGAGAGCAGCATATTCTTTTGGCGGGCAAGTGATGCGAATGTTATATTTATACCTTTTCTTTTGGCATGTGCAAATAGCCTTCCGGACATATATAGCATCGCCTGGCGCCTAAGTCCTGTTGACTGTATTAAATCATTAAAGCCAAAACATAGCACTATATCCTTATCCCGCATCGTTGCTATCAGGCTGCGATCGATTCTAGAGTCTGTTATGCATATCGCCTTGGGTTGCCTTTTTGCGGCATATCGCAGCGCCTCCCCTTTGCCGATAAATATAGAGCCCTCTATCGAATCGGCAGGAGAGTAGGAGGCATTGATGTCACTTCCAATTTCGATTATGCGCTTAAAACCCAGGGCCTCATTTATCCTATTCTCAACTGCGCCACGATGAGCTATATCATAGAACTCCACGTATTCATCCCTGCTTTGTTTGCTGCTCGTCCCGTCCAAATAGCTCATGCTCTAGTACCTCCTTTATCTTGTCTGCGGGATACATCAGTTTTATGAGTTTTGTATGTCCCCTTATGCCCTTGCTGGATTCGAGCGAAACTATTAGTCCCTCCATGGCTAGCTCTGAGATGTATTTGCGATACCACCTCTCGCTCTTTGGCTCCTTATTCATGCCCTCTGATATGCTCTTATACCTGCTATACACCTCGCCGCTGAATAAATAAACATCATTGCCATCCGTTAGCTTGCGATACGAGCCCCCACTCTTGGTTAATATAGTTATCGAATATAGTACAAGCTGATGGTGCATCGGCAGCGTGCTTATAAGATCATATACAATCTCATTGTCCGCAGTCTTTGACGCAGCCTCAGCATGGGCCATTGTGATCTTTGCGCTTGCGCTCTCCTCTGCTATCTCGCCAGATTTTGAAAGTATCTTGAGCGCAAGCCGCGCATCGCCCCCCTCCCTTGCGGATGATGCGGCTATGAAGTGCAGTATGTCATCGCCCACCACGCTGCTCTTGAATGCCTCATCTGCCCTATCTTTTATTATAGCATATATGTCCGTTGCATAATAGGGTGGGAATACCATCTCTGTCTCATATAGTGTTGATAGGCTTCTGGGATCTAGCGCCTCCTTAAATGAGACCCTATTTGATATTCCAACTGTGGTCACTCCGCCGTTCCTTATGTCGCTGTTCATGCGCGTTAACGTGTATATCAGATCATCTAGGTCTTTGACCCCATCTATCTCGTCTAATATTACGACAAGTATCTTCCCGTCCTCCTCTATCCAAGAGGTTAGCTTCTCATATAGGTCTACAGTGCCATATCCCCTTTTGGAATAGCTTGGCATGTGGTCCCCAACGACCTTGTTTAAAACCCTGTATCTTGAATTATATACCTTGCAGTTTATGTAGGATATCTTCGCCCTAGTGTTTGGTATTGCCTTTATCTCATCTAGCACATATCTTGTACATATGGTTTTGCCCGTGCCGGTCTTTCCATATATAAATAGGTTCCTGCCGCGCTCACCTTTGAGTGAAGATGCCAGCGCCTTCTCTATGTTAAATATCTCCTTCTCCCTAGATATTAGGCGCTTTGGTATGAAGTGGGGAGACAACGCCTCGCGCTTTGCGAATATTTTTGATTCTTCAAGCATCTCATTAAGCGTCTGCACAAATTCGCCCCAGAATATATTATATGCATTCCGCTTAAATAACTATTCGCAATCTATACGGACCTTATAACATTCTAATGATTTTTGCATAGCCGCATACAATATTATTAATGTTTGCAGAGCTCTAATATTGATAAACATGCCAGCTCGTACTCAGATCCGTGTAAAAAAGCGCGCCACTTCGGGCAGAACTAGAAATATAACTCTCACAAATGTCCTATTGGCCATCATAATAATAGTTCTTGTAGGATACATATTCTACCCCGCAATAAAGCAGTATTTATACGGCGGACCTTTCGGAAATAGGCTAGTTAACATCGACAAGCCCCTGTCGGCCTCGCAGCTTGGAGTTATAAACAACGCGCCCAACAGCTATTTTGAGACTGCAGCAGAGATGCTCTTAAATAACTCAATTCCTGGGGAGCAAGTCTCAAATAACATATATAGCGCAGCAGACTTTGAAGCTATGCTCTCAAGGGGCACATTGGAGAACGCATATGTCATAGGCGGCAAGCCCTCTGTTATATACATAGGCGCGATATCTTGCATATACTGCGGTGAGAGCAGGTGGGCGATGGCGCTTGCGCTCTCAAGATTTGGCAACTTCAGCGAGCTTTATTTAGGTTATAGCTCTATTGGCGATGGAGATGTTCCAACACTGTATTGGAATAAGGATAACATTGTCTCGGATAATGTAACATATGGAAACAAGTACACCAGTCCTTATATAAACTTTATTTCGGCGGAATACGATTCTAACATAAGCCAAGGATTCCAGCTCCCAAACATCAACGACCCAATCCAGTATTATATCAACAACGCGCCCAATGCCACGTATCGTGACGCGATGTCTTATATGAATAATACTGGCGCGTTCCAGGGAACCCCATTCACACTATGGGGAGACTCATTAGATGTAGGGGCTGCCGCCGTTGTATTCGGTGTGCCTAACGCGCAATCATCATCTTCCCAAAAGCCGCAGATAACATATATGACTCATGCCCAGATCTTAAACCAGCTCTCAAAGTTCAATTCTACGCTTGCTATAGAAGAGTATGTAGGGGCAGACATATACAGCGCGCAGATATGCGCTGCGATAAACAATACCGCAAGCGTATGCAAACTCCCGGCAATATTGGCATTTGAATCTAAGATGGGGCTGCAATGAATAGTCGCATGCCAAATAGGCATAGAATATTAGACTTTATAAAAAGCCTCAAAGCAATGTATAGCGCAACGTATTTTCTTTTGAACATTGTCTTATTCCTTTTGTATTACTATGTAATCAATGCAATACTTGCTATGCAGCAGCAGGGGATTGCGATTTCAACAGTTCCACAGTATGCGATATTTCTTCTAGCAATAAGCGGCTCAATGCTATTCACAGTGGCAATATACGGATTTTTTAGGACAAAAAGCATCAACGCGAAGTATAGCGGCACTGCTGGTGGGTCTATAACAATGGTGTTAGGAGGAGTCATATCAGGATGCGGCTGCCATGCGGCGATACTATATTCTATTCTTGCTTTTGCAATAGGAGGTTCAAGCGCATATGCCGCAAACCTCTACATATCCCATTATGCCGCATTTGTCTTTGGCATACTCATAGCATTTAATATTGCTCTTTTTATATATTATACGAACAAGACATACGCAGCCAATTGCGCTTTGCATAATAAGCGCAATAAGAGATGAATAATATGAGATCGCGCCAGCATGCATATCAAAAACATAAGTCAAATAGCACAGGCGCATTAAACTCATTATACAGCATTAATCTGACTAACGGCGATGTCACGTATGAGCACGCAATGCTCTTAAATATACTAAATAACTCTGCGCCTTATGCAAAAGAGGTTCCAGAAGAGGCGCTGATACTTGGAAATTTCCTATCATCAATGACTCCGACCCTAAAGAAGCTCGGATACAACCACGGCGTATCAATAGGCAGGGCGCTATATGACATATTCGGAATCAGAAATAGGCTAGCTTATCCCCAGATCCTTGATCAGCTATCCAAATTCTTCGAGCAAGTAGGGTATAAAAACTGCGATTATAATGTGAATGGAAGGTTTGTATCGTTTAGGATATACAAAACAAAGCACAAATGCTCAAGCGGGCCAATACATGATATCGAAGCCGGCATCATATCGGGATTCATCTCCGCATCAATAGGAGATATTTCACATATATCTGAGACCAGCTGCGCTTATGCTGGAGGAGAATACTGCTCTTTTGACAGTGCTATATCACCCAAATTTTCTGCACCTGAGTCCATAGAGCGCTATGCGCTGCACATGCAAAGAGAGGGCACGCTTGAAATAGGAGATAAAATTAGGACCGAATATTATATGCTCAATCTGATGCCACTAATGGACCTAGAGTACAGCGATTCGGTATGCATAATGCTCCATTATTTGGGATCTAGAGCGATAAAATACATAATGCCCGACAATAAAAACAAGGTCAAAATACTGCAGGGAATAAAGGCGATTTATAACAAAATAGGATTTGGCGATGTTGTATGCACACAAAAGCCCTTGAAGCTGGAAATAATATTAGACGATCTGCGCTCAAATAAGGCATTTGCCGACTTCTCCGCGAGCTTTGCCAAGGGAGCGCTCGAGGGTTTTTCGGCTAAAGAGGATTATACAGTGACATATGAAAAACAAGGAGATATTTATAAGATTACTATAAAATGATAATACATCGTTTATAATAGCTGAGTGATTTTTTGGGTCTTGAATTCGTAGATAAAATATCAAGGGTAATACCGACCATAAAGCCACCGTCCAAGCCTCTCTCGATAAAGGAGAAGCTGTATTGGACAGTCGGCATACTTGCGGTCTATTTCCTGCTATACAACACATATGCAATAGGCGTCAACCAACAGGCAGTGAACCAGCCGTTTTTGCAGCTAATTAGCATAGTGTTTGCGGCAAAGATAGGCAGCCTTATAACTGTAGGCATAGGGCCGATAGTGCTCTCGAGCATCGTATTGCAGCTGCTCCAGGGATCGGGGCTAATAAACCTTGACATGAACAACATGGCAAACAAGGCAAGGTTTCAGACGATACAAAAACTTGCCGCAATGGCGCTTGCAGTCGTTGAATCCATAATATTTGTACTTACAGGATATGTGCCGATATCATCTCCCGCGCTTTTGCCGGTTGTGGTTTTGCAGCTTGCAATAGGCGCGATAGTCATAATATATTTGGACGAAACAATGACAAAATACGGCGTCACCTCGGGAATAAACCTATTCATAGCAAGCGGGGTGTCTTATGCGATTGTCGCGGGCACCTTTAGCATACTTTTGCCAGAGGCCATAAGCGCGCTTCAGGCAGGGGGTGCTGCGGCCATATCTAATGCGATTATAGCATTTGGCCCGCTCTTCTTTGCGATAATGGTATTCCTTGTCAGCATATACGCATATGAGATGAAGGTAGAGCTACCTTTGGCATTCGAGCAGTTCCGCGGCGTTGGAGGAAGGCTTCCGATACCTTTTCTGTATGTAAGCGTTTTGCCTGTCATACTTGCGTCTTCGCTTGAACTGAGCCTTACGGTATGGTTTAGATTCCTTGCCGGAGTGCACGGCAGCCTGCAGAACCTTGCGCGCTTTATTGCGCTATACCAGTCTGTGCCTACAGCTTCAGGCTCATCTTTGCAGCTAACAGGAGGCATAACATATCTAATATCTCCAACATTTCCTCTGCCGTACTCCGCATCTTACGGTGGCATAGGGAGCTATGGAACATACTTCACTTATCTCGCAACACATACAACACAGCTGTTCTTGCCATGGGGAGGAGTAATGGCAGTGCCAGAGTGGATGCATGTAATAATATACACAATAGTTCTGGTCATACTCTGCGTCATATTCGGAAAGTTCTGGATAGAATTAACAGGGCAGAGCCCCAAAAACCTTGCAGACCAAATAGGCGAAGGCGGCTGGCAGATACCAGGATTTCGCAGAGATCCAAGGATCGTCGAGAATGTACTAAACAAGTATATACCAACAGTTACTGTTATGGGTAGCATATTCGTAGGCCTGCTCGCGGCGCTTGCAACGCTTAGCGGAGCTATCGGCAGCGGAATGGGCATACTTTTGACTGTTGGAATAATATACATGTTATATCAGCAACTAGAGCAGGAGCGCATATACGAGAGTTATCCGATACTTGAAAAGATAGCAAAGTAGAGGAGCTAATAGGCCAATGCCGCGCAAATGCAGCGGCATTGCCATTGGCAAATAGCTTTTAGCGCATTGCTTGAATAGCTCTTTTGCAGCATTAAATTTTGGGCATGCCCAAGGCTATATAACAAGTGCAACTATAGAAATATCGCGCTTTAGAGCTCTCCTACTCTTCTCTTTTGCGCTCTCTTTAGACGTTTGCGCCGCTTCTTGAGCCACTTCCAGCGCATTCTTCCTTTTTTCTTCCATTTTCTTGGTATGCTTCCCAAATGAGCACCTAAACTAAGTAATAATTAATATTACAAAAGTAGTTTTATCAGAGAGTTTTAAATACTTATGTGACTTTAGCGGATATGTTTAATTACAGACAATAGGCTTGCATACGCGTTTACAGGCCGCGCAAATGCATAAAACAGCTCTCATTTTTGAATCTTTATGCGATTTTTAGACGCCTAATTTAATGTGGCTTCTTTTTATGTGACATCCTCCCACCCGTAAACGGTGTGGGATTTCCCGCTCACGTTGTTAAAAACAACTATCACAAAAACCTC
>JAJZLZ010000043.1:6752-14865 GCA_021850375.1 Microcaldota archaeon | reverse complement strand
CGGAGAGGACACGCGCGAAGGGCTCAATGCAATAATAGCCGTATACATTGCAAACCCCGAATTTGAGGGGCAGACAAAGGAGAAACTCGGCAATACCCAGATTAAAGCTATAGTTGATTCAATAGTATATCCGCGCCTATCATCATATCTTGAGGAGAATCCTTCGGAGGCAACTAAAATATTATCAAAAGTGTTCAACTCCGCGCAGGCGCGCGAGTCTGCGCGCAGGGCGCGAGATATGGTGAGAAAGAAGAGCATGTTCGACAGCGCAGTTCTCCCAGGAAAGCTTGCAGACTGCACCGAGGATGACCCGGCAAAATCCGAGATATTTATAGTCGAGGGCGACAGTGCAGGAGGATCTAGCAAGCAAGGCAGGGACAGGAAATACCAGGCGATACTTCCACTTAAGGGCAAAATACTAAATGTAGAAAAGGCGTCTGAGGATAAGATATTTGGCAATGCCGAGATACATACGATGGTGACAGCCTTTGGCGTTGGAATAAAAGAGCAATTTAAGCCGGAGAATTTAAGGTATAACAAGATAATACTGCTTGCCGATGCTGATGTGGACGGCAGCCACATAAGGACCCTGCTATTGACATTCTTCTACAGGTACATGCGCCCGCTCATTGAGCATGGGAACATCTACATCGCCCAGCCGCCCCTATATAAGGTGTCGAAAGGCAAGGACCATAGATATGTCTATTCCGACTCGCAGTTAAATGATACCCTAAAGAGCATGGGCGAGAAGTCGGCCGTACAGAGATATAAGGGTCTTGGAGAGATGAACTCTGAGCAGCTGTGGGAGACCACGATGAATCCGGAGAACAGGGTTTTAAAGCAGATAACAATAAAGGATGCGCAGATGGCAGAAGCGATCTTCACTGTGCTTATGGGGCTAGAAGTTGAGCCTAGAAGGAAGTTTTTGGAGGAACACTCCCATGAAGTGTCGTTTTTGGACGTGTAAGGGATATCAATGCCTAGCATAATCGAATCGAACATAGAAAACGAGATGCAGTCAAGCTACATAGACTATGCGATGAGCGTTATAATAGGTAGGGCCCTTCCAGACGTTCGTGACGGGCTAAAGCCGGTGCACAGAAGGATACTTTATGCCATGCGCATGCTAAACAATGTCCACAACCAACCGACAAAGAAGAGCGCAAGAATTGTCGGAGAGACTATGGGAAAATACCATCCGCATGGAGACATTGCGATATATGACACGCTGGTCAGGATGGCTCAGGATTTCTCGATGAACTATACCCTTGTTGAAGGGCAAGGTAATATGGGCTCAATTGACGGGGATTCGCCGGCCGCGCAGAGATACACTGAGGTAAGGCTAACAAAGCTGGCAGAGGAGATGCTTGAGGATTTGGACAAAGAGGCCATAAAGATGGCGCCGAACTTCGACAACACCGAGGAGGAGCCGACGCTGTTGCCCGCAAAGGTGCCAAATCTGCTGATTAACGGCTCATCTGGCATTGCTGTTGGGGTTGCAACCAACATACTGCCACACAATTTAAATGAGGTATGCGATGCGATAGTCGCATATCTAAACAACCACGACATAACCTCGGAGCAGCTGCTTAGTTATATCAAAGGCCCGGATTTCCCTACTGGAGGGATAGTATTTTACAACGAGGGGTTGCATGCATCGTATCTAAAGGGTCGCGGCGGGGTTGTAGTGCGCGGGCGGGTTGAGCGCGAGAAGATAAAAAACAAAGAGGCATTAATAGTCACCGAGATACCATACATGGTGAATAAGGCAGCCCTTGTGAGCCAGATCGCCCAGCTTGCAAAGGACAAGAAAGTTATAGGTCTATCAGATTTAAGAGATGAGAGCGGCAAGGAGGGAATTAGAATCGCAATAGAGCTAAAATCAGATGCGGAGCCCGAATACGTGCTAAACCAGCTCTACAAACACAGCCAGCTGCAGATAAGCCTGCCTGTTATGAACATTGCGGTTTTAGGCAACTCGCTTTTGACTATGCAGCTAAAGGACTTCATTAGGCATTTTGTGGACCATCGCATAAACGTTATTAGAAACAGGTCGAGCTTTGATTTGAGGGTCGCCAAAGACCGCCTTCACATAGTCGAAGGCCTGCTTGTAGCTGTGCAGAACATAGAGAGGGTTATTGATTCAATAAAGGCAAGCAAGGACATAAAGGACGCCAGAAGCGTTCTGATGCTAGACTACAGCCTGAGCGAAAAGCAGGTTAATGCGATACTTGACATGAAGTTAAGCAAGCTAACCGGGCTTGAGCGCGGCTCGCTTGAGACCGAGCAAAAGGAGCTCAAATTAAAGATAGTCGACTTGGAATCTATTCTCGCAGACAACGCAAAGATACTCAATATAATAAAAACCGAAACTAGTTACATAAAAGAATCCTACGGCAGGCCAAGGCGCACCTTTATTGACAATTCAACCCCGCTATTAATAGAGCGCGAGGATCTTATACAGGATAACGAGATGACTATAATCTTGACTAAGAACAACTACCTCAAGAGAATCGAGAGCAAGGCATATAAGGAACAGGCAAGGGGAGGAAGGGGAGTAATTGCGATACAGCTCAAGGAGGGCGACTTTGTAAAACAGATAATATCCTGCCGCGCAAAGGACTATCTGCTGATAATAACAAACACAGGCAGGGCATACTGGCTCAAGGCGTACATGGTGCCAGAGGAGGGCAGATACGGATCAGGCAAGGCAGCCATAAACTTAGTAAAGTTCGAAGAAGGTGAGAAGGCAGAGACAATAATAAACACCAAAAGCTTTACGAATTCCTATTTGACATTTATCACAACAAAAGGCAAGATAAAGAAAGTTGCGGCAGAGAGCTTCTCCCATCCGCGCGCAAACGGCATACGCGCGATAAACATGCTTGAGGAAGACAGCCTTGCTGATGTGTGCCTATCAGATGGGAAATCCGAACTATTCATAGCCACAAGAAAAGGCAAGGCCCTGAGATTTTCCGAATCTGACCTACGGCCCATGGGAAGAAATGCTGTAGGAGTTAGGGCGATTAGGCTCGCGCAGGATGATGTGGTATTAAACATCATCGCCGCAAAGGCGCAAGACCAGATATTATCCATAGCAGAACTTGGATATGGCAAGATAACCGCACTAGATGAATATAGGCTGCAGCGAAGAGGAGGCAAGGGAGTTTTGAACATAAAGATAAAGGATAAGACAGGCCTGGTCGTTAGAGCATTGAATACGAGCGTCAATGGAAATTTGGTTATAATAAACTCCAAGGGCGTGTCCATCTCTTTCCCGACAAATGAAATTAGAGTCACAGGAAGGGCGGCCAGCGGCGTTAGGCTTATGAAAATGGACGGAGGAGTTAAGATCGTCGACGCGCAGATACTTCCAATAGTACAAGAGTTAAACCCTACTGCTGTACCGGCAGATAAGCCTTAGTATTGAGATTTTCTATTGCCGCTGTGCCATAGCGCTTTTAGCATACAAAAAATGATTTTTGCTTATTTCATTTATGACCAATATTTCTTATTTTTTATAAATGTCTTCTGGGCCTCTATTAGGTCTACAAAAAAGCTCTTCTCGTCTCTTCTTCGCATCATCAGCGCCCTTGATGCCGTTGTAAAACCGATGCCGTATACGGATAGGGCAATTATTGCCTTTGGACCGTATCCGCTAATTAGATTTGAATATTTTACCATCTCGCTATATTGCTCGCCCTCATTTTTAGTGAGCCTTCTTCCTCTTTTCTTCTTGTTAATTACCTCTACAAACTCTTCTTTGTATATTGATATTAGGGGGCTTTTGCACAACTGGCATTTGATCTCCTCCTGCTCACCTATCTCCTTTAGGCTTCGCGAGAACACAAAGCCGCAATATGTGCACAAAAGCTTTGTCTCCTTTTTTAATATCGAATCTGTAAATGATTTTATCACCTCGCTATTTGGCGCAAGCGGGGTTATAAGCTCCTTTGCGGAATACGAATAGTTGATTATCTCGCGCGTGAGTTTTGAGGGGCTATCAAGGCGCTGCACTATTATGTCTATTTCTTTATCCGCTATTGATTCTAAGAACTCCGATGCCCGATGTATGTCAAAATAGTTCTCCATCACCTCACGCGTTGCCTCCTGATACAGGGGCGTAGCTTGCATGATTTGCATTAGCTTTTTTGCCATGTTTTTTGATATGCCGGCATCCCTGTCAATTATCCCAAATACCTTTGCGGCGGCGATGAATCTGTAACGAAATATCTCGGTCTGTGCAAGATAGGCTAATAGATCTTTAATTAATGCCTGCTTTGAAGCAACATTAATTATTTTCAACACCAGATCTAGAGGCGCAGATTCTATTAGCAGCATATATGGTGTCGTCTTTGTTGTTATGCTCCTATTGAAACGGCTGGACATGTTATATGATATGAATTTGGCAAGAGTGTCGTTTGCCGAGCTCCCAAGCCATGTGTATATTACAACATAGTCGTCAAATGACTCTATAACCCTGTTCTTTAAACTTATTTCGTAATCCTTTTTGCTCTCTATTATAAAATTATTTACGATGACCTTGCTCTGAGTATCTAAGAATTTATTGTACTCATCTAGTCCGTGCGCAATTATTTTCATGGCGCGCTGGGCTATATTGAAGCTGACTGGTATGTCCTCTCCTTCCCAGTCCGGCACCGATGCCTCAAGATCTGTGCTCGGCTCTACGAAAACTACCTCATCATCTATGCTTACAACCCGCCATGGCAGGCCTTTTGTTATAAAAATAGAACCCTCCTCTATGCTGCTTGCCACAAACCTCTCGTCAAGCAGTGATATTATGCGGTTGTCGATAAAGTTCTTGACGATGAACTTCTTCACGTCTGTTATAACGCTCAAATGCCCATAGTAATACATTCTAGTTCTCGCGCCAGGAGTAACTATGTTTCCGTCAAATCCCACCATGCGCTGCGCGGCCATAAAGTCCAACAGGCTCTTTAGCTCTTGGGTAGTCAGATCGGCATATATTAGGGATCTTTTTACTATCGAATAGATGTTTTCGATGTTTATTCCGCCGCTGTCTAGCGCTATGCCGCATATCTGATTTGCCAATATGTCCTGCGCCTTGTAGTGCGGCTTTAATGTTTCGTATGAGCCATCAACTACCTCCGCGCACACCGCTATGGACTCTATCGCATCTATCGGATTTAATGACACTATAACCCCTTTAGGCATTGCGTCTATCTTATGCCCGCTACGCCCTACGCGCTGCGCAAGCCTTAGTGCCTGCCTTGGAGATGCATACTGCACGACAAGGTCTATTGCACCTATGTCAATACCAAGCTCAAGAGAGCTTGTGGCTATTATTGCGCGTATAGATCCGTCCCTAAAGCCTTCCTCTATCCTTATGCGCTCATTACGATCCAGCGAGCTGTGATGTACACCTATGCCTCCGAACTTCATAGCGTTATTCATATACACTAGCCTGCTCCCGACAAGTTCTACAACCTGTCGCGTGTTGCCGAATATTAGGGTCCTATTAGAATTTGAAACAAGATTTGCTATGCACTCAAGCCTTGCAAGCGCCATATCGTCCAATTTGAATGCGTCTACAAACTCCAAGACTTTGCTCGAATATTGCCTTGGCATCTTGACAAGAAGATCTATCTCTCTTTTAAGCCCGAAATTTGCAACTTCAAAATCTCTCTTTCCGCAGAGGTATGCGCCTAGAAGATTTGGATTTGCAACTGTTGCGCTTATCCCTACGCGCTGATAATTGGGCTTTATCTCTGATAGGCGCTCAAGGGCTACGCATAGCTGCGCGCCCCTTTTTGCATGATAGAGTTCGTGTATTTCATCCACTACAACAGCGCTAAGGGCAGAGAAGGCCTTCTTGAATGCAGGATTTATCAGCATGCTCTGAAGCGTTTCCGGGGTTGTAACTATAACATCTGGAGGGCTAATTGATTGCCGCTTCCTCTCCCCCTGTGGCGTATCACCGTGCCTCACTCCGACAGTAAGGCTGGCATGATCGCAGAGTAATTGCAGCCGCTTTATCATATCCCTGTTAAGGGCTCGAAGCGGAGTTATATATATGAGCTTTATGCCCTTTTCCGATATTTTGCATATGCGATCTATTATTGGAAGTATCGCCGCCTCAGTCTTTCCATGCCCCGTCGGTGCGACTATTATGCAGTTTTTATTTTGCTTTATTATTGGAATTGCTATTTTTTGTATTTTGGTATACTGCAACTTTTCCTTTAAGAAGAATTCGTATATATCTATATAATCGCCCTATATTCTTACGTGATCAATTCCCAAATCGTTTAGTACTGATATTATACTTGAGCGTTGCGAAGATTTTAGGCCCTTCCAATCTATTAACGCCTTGTTTGCCTGCGGGCTCGATCTAACCGCGGCTTCGCCTAACATGTCTAAATTATCGCACATGTACTTTGGCATCATATGCGACATCGCATATTTAGACTCTAGCGCCTGTTTGGTGAACTTGCTTGGATAGTGGCCGGATCCTATGCCCATTGCAACCTCGCCCACTTCTTCTTGGCGCTCGAGGGCTTTCACTATCGCCTGCGCCACTATTGTATATGCATGAGGGTTTATGCTTTTTGGCCCTCCCGCTTCTATAAAAAGAGATGGCGCATTTGTCTTGGGACCGTGATGGGTCGCTTCGTATGTGACCTCAAATTCTATGGTGTTTAGCTCCGCAAGCCCCCTTAGAAGATTTGCCATCATGTACGGATCCGCCACAGATAGAGCCTTTGGCTCGCCGCCGTATTCTGCGACATTCGACCAATTTCCAGTAGGATGCACTGTTAGCGCCTCTACATTGTCTGCGCTTACATGACGGCTTAGGAATATGATGGGATCCTTTGTAATCCCCTTGACCAATTCGTCGGTAAATATTATGCGCTGGTTTAATTCGACGACCATTATGCTGCCGTTTGTAAATGCCACATGTTCGCCAAATTTAGTCTCATCCAAATCCAATTGCCCAAGCACTGCATTCCCGATTCCGTTGGATATTTCATCGGAGCGATCATAGAAGAGAAAGCGCACTTAAAACACCGCATATATATCTAAATCACAAGATATAATACAATTAATGTCTCTAATTATTAGGTAACTCAAATTGTTGATTATATGGATAAGCAGAACGTCGAAGCCCTGGTCAATCTAGCATCAAGGCGCGCGATAATACTTCCGGCATTTAGTATATATGGAGATATGGGCGGATTTTATGACTATGGACCACTTGGAACGCGAATAAAAAACAACATCGTAAACGAGTGGCGCAAAACATTTATAGAGTCTTTAGGCAACCTGGAAGTGGAGACCACCCTTGTTTCCCCTTCAATAGTCTTTGAGGCCTCTGGGCACCTATCGAATTTTACAGACCCAATTTTAGTGTGCAAGAAGTGCTCCAAAAGCCACCGGGCAGACAAGCTCTTGGAGGAATTATATGAATCTAAAAATGATATGGAAAAGCTCTCTAGCATAAAAAGAATGAGCCTTGAGGAGATGGGCAATGCTATTGTCTCCGAGAAGATATTGTGCGATGCATGCAAAACAACACTCACAGGCGAGGTTAAAAAATTCAACCTCATGATGGGTACAAAAATAGGCCCTACAGGAGAGATACAGGCATATATGCGCCCCGAGACCGCGCAGGGAATATTTATGGATTTCAAGGCCATATTTCGCGCAGGAGGCATTAAGCTGCCAATCGCAATAGGCCAAATAGGGCGCGCGTTTAGAAACGAGATATCTCCAAGGCGCATGCTTATACGCATGCGCGAATTCACGCAGATGGAGCTGGAATATTTCATTGACCCTGATGAGAAGGAGATTGTGTTGAACAATAAGAAAGTCGACATTAATGCTGCGCTTTCAACAAAACTCAATTTCTTCTCCGCAACTTTGCAGGCAAGCGGCAAAACAGAATACGAGACGCTGACGTTGAAGGAGTGCTTAGATAACGGGTATATACCAAATGAGTTTATGGCATATCTGCTTTGCATAGAGAACGATTTCCTAAAACGCATAGGATTTAGGGATAATGACATACGCTTTAGGCAGATACAAAAAGAGGAGCTTCCCCACTACTCAAAAGGCAATATAGACGTAGAGGCGC
>JAJZLZ010000043.1:6112-6742 GCA_021850375.1 Microcaldota archaeon | reverse complement strand
CTTGACGGCGGTTTTGAGGAGATAATAGGAAACGCGTACAGAACGGACTTTGACTTAAAAAACCACGAGAAGTACTCCAAGAATGAGATGGCAATAGTAAACGGCGATAAGAAGCTTGTGCCACACGTTGTGGAGCTGAGTTTTGGAAGGGATAGAATATTTTGGACGTTGCTCGCAAACTCCCTATTTAAAGAGGAGAAGCGTGATTGGGACATTTTGGATCTAAACAGAAGCATTGCACCATACGCTTATGCGATCTTCCCTTTGCAAAGAGACGAAAAACTGGAGCAGAAGGCACTTGAGATCAGCAATGACCTGGCAGGCAAAAGTATATCAAACTACTATGCTGCATCCGGAAGCATCGGCAAAAGATACGCGCGTGCAGATGAATCGGGAGTACCTAACGCACTGACAATAGACTACCAGACACTAGAGGATGGCACTATTACCATAAGGGACCGCAACAGCGCGGAGCAGAAAAGGATCAAGATAAGCGAGATATCATGAATGCAATAACAATACAAGACTTTAATCTGCGTCACACTATAGAGAGCGGGCAGCCATTGAGCTTTCATGCAAAATACGATTGGGAGAAGAAAAAATTATCTTACAACAACGGCATTCAGGAGC
>JAJZLZ010000043.1:0-6077 GCA_021850375.1 Microcaldota archaeon | reverse complement strand
AAATATCCTTCTCGCAGTCAGAAGAGTGCAAAATAAAAATAAGCGCACATTATTTGGCGCAGGCAAAAAATGAATTTTATAGCAGATTTAGGCTTAACGACAATATGAAAAAAATCTATTCCAATATAAGCACCGACAATTTTATGGAGTCCGCAATAAGGGAGTATAGCGGCATGCGCGTTACTCTAAACGACCCTTGGGAGACGACGGTTTGTTTTATACTCTCTCAGTACAACAACATGAAGCGCATACGCAAAATAACAATGAGTTTGAAACAAAAATACGGGGAGAGGGCGATTGACGGAAGCGTAAAATTTCCTACAATTTTAAGCCTAAATAAAGCAAAGGAGGAGGACCTCAAAGAATGCGGCATGGGGTTTAGGGCAAAATACATACTTGCTGCCGCAGAATTTTGCAAAAATAACATCGATCTCTATTCGCTTAGGGGCAGAGGATACGACACAATAAAGGCGAATCTGATGGAAATATATGGCGTTGGGGACAAGGTCGCCGACTGCATCGCGCTTATGGGTTATGGAGAGTTGAGGGCTTTTCCTATTGACGTTTGGGTAAAGCGGACAATGGAAAAAGTTTATTTCAAGGGGCGCGATAAAAAAATACCAAAACTCATGGACTTTGCGCAGGAGCAATGGGGAGAGTATAGGGGTTATGCACAGCAGTATTTATTCTGGCATGGACTTAACGTGGCGAAAAAATGAACGATATAGAAAATGACATTAGGGAAGTATCCAAAATTTTGGATAATAGGCAGAGGCAGTTCGATCTGGCGATGGATACGTCCAGAAAGCTTGTCAGAATTGCGGCGCAGTCAATAACCCTTATGCATAATGGCAAAAAAGAAGATGCACAATCAAAGCTAATCGAGGCGTCCACCCTTCTTGGATCACTAGTAAAAAGCGAAGAGTTCAAATACCACACCATGCAGTCGATGCAGGAGTATGCGGAGGCGATGATATTCTTCAAAATAAAATTCTCGCGGCAGTTGCCTTCGATAGAGGAGATCGGCGTTGACGGAGATGCATATATTATGGGACTTATGGATGTTATGGGAGAATTAAAACGAGAGCTTATTGGCGCGCTGTCTTTTGGTAAAATCGAAGACGCGAGCTTCTATTATGAATCAATGCTAAAGATATTCGACTCAACGCGCGAGATACGCTTTGCCGAAGCGATACTGCCGGGATTTAGGCGCAAGCAGGACGTTGCGCGCATACAACTCGAAAGCGCATCCATAGAGATGCTGAGGGCCAGAAAGGATTAGCCATATAAGCCTTAATAGATTACTATAAAATAGAATAGAACATGCAACAAGCATTTGTGGCTTTATGGCATTTGGCAAATTTTTTGAAATAATCATTGGCGCCGCAGCCTTTGTATTAATAGTGATTTTTTTTGTTATATACAATGCGCTAATTGAAGTCAAAAACAACGTTAACAGAGCATGGGCCGACATAGACGTACTGCTTGAAAAGAGGCATGATTTAATAGGCAAACTTGTCGATACTGTCAAGGGCTATGAAGCATATGAAAAGAGCGTGCTTTTGCAGATTACGAAAATGAGAAGTTCTTGGATTACATCGCAGGGTGCTGATTCTAAAACCAAGATGGAAACTTCAAATCAGATAAGCACAGCGCTCAAATCCGTGTTTGCAGTTTCAGAAAACTACCCCGATCTCAAAGCAAACACTGTATTTGTCGATCTGCAGACCGCACTAAAAGACATAGAGAATCAGATAGCAGACAGAAGGGAATTTTACAACGACAGCGTAAACCAGTACAATATAAGGATATAAACGCTACCTTATGGTTTATTTGCTGGGCCTTTAGGTTACAAGCAGATGCCCTTCTTCAGCGCGCCTAGTGATGATTTAAAACCTACTAACGTAAATGTATGATATTATGGACACACCAACACCAGATCCGATTGATTATACGGCGCCAATGAGTCAGAGCGGCCTTAACGCGGCTTCGAATATAAATAACACCATGCCAGAGTATGCCAAATCGCTCTTGGGCTCAAAGAGTATGAACAGCAGCTACCTATCTAATTACGTCACAAACGGTAATGGGAGAACAAGAACCAAAATGGGCATATTTGAGAAGTTTGAAGCAGCAGCAGTTGCGGTCGGATTAGTGGCTTTCCTTATCGTTTTTGCTGCGCTTATTTTAAATCATTATCAATATATTTATTTGATTAAATATCCTCTGATTTTAGAGGGCTTAATCATAACAGCAATAGGAATAATGATGTTTTCTAGGCTGCAGAGAATAGAGAATCTTCCCGTATCAAAAATAGAAGGCGCTTCTAATGCCTTAAATGAGATACAAGGCATTATAGTGCCAGAATCTGGCGATGCGCTGATAAGCCCAATGACAAAGACAAAATGCGTTGGGTATACAATAACTATACAAAAACAGGCACCCAGCAATAACAAACAGGTTGCATGGATTCCAATTGCATCGTATACTAATTATGTGCCTACTCTCATAACGGACGGAAGCGGATATTTGGCTTTTGACTTTAGCGGCTTGCGCTATAATAATTTTTATTTAAGCAAGAGTTTCAATGTCATGGGTCATGATGGCAACGTTGTTTGGGGCTCTAATGAATGCAACAAACTTCTACAATATATAAACACTAACCCTTCACTTATCGATCTCTCGCCCATCGGAATTGAGGCCGCGCCTTACAAGAGCTTTACGTTAAATGCAGGAGCTCCAATTATTATAAAAGAGGATGTTGTCCCTACGGATACTGAATGCTTTGCAATTGGGCGCACAATTGATACAGGCAAACGCCTAAACGACAAGCCAGTTAAAGAGATGGTATATGACCAGGCAAGCGACATGCTGAGCCTTCAAATAGGGACAAAAGGCAAAGAGGTTGCCACCAAGATGATTTCGAACATAGCGGTAATCATAATAGGACTGGCGGTTTTTGGAATTGGAACATATATGCTATTGCATGCAACAGTTGGCACTATATCCTCTTACCCACTTGGCCCAAGCACAATAAGCACTATTCAGCAACAGGCAGTCACTTCGCAAACTATGCCTTGTGAATCATTACTGCATGTTGAAAGCTCCGGTGCACAGCAGCTATCTTGCGGAGGCGTTGGGCTTGGGTTATACGGGCTCTCAAAACAGCAATCAGGCGCATACACCGCAGACATTGAAGTATATGCCAATGGCACCGAATATGGAATAAGCAGCGTAAACAACTCATATTTTGCGGTGCAGGCGGGCCATGGCCAAATTATCAATGTTAGTGTAGGTGCGATCTATCCATCAAACCAGAGTGCATATCTAACCATAGGAGCAAGATGACGGATTTACAGAAACATAGACACCATTCTAAATATATAGGAGATGTAAAATATTATAAAATAAATACTAATATTTAATGAATAATTTGGTGTTTTTCTTGAACAATGGATTTTGGGGCATTATTAGGTCAATATTTTTAATAGGTATAAGCATAGTTGGTGTGGGCTCTTTGCTATTAGGAATCGTGGCTTTTTATTCCAATATACAAGTACAGTCATGGCCCAGCATAAATGCATCCGTGTATTCAGCTGGCGTGAAGAGTGTTATAGTAAATACCGCAGGAAGCTACCCTAATAATGAATACGGCTATACAAGCTTGGAGTACTGCCAAAATATTACCTATTCTTTCATTGTGAACAGCAAGCAGTATATTACAAATAAACTCTTATTTGACAGCCCCGTTTGCTACAACAATGAGAGCGCCGCCCAAAGCTCGCTATCTTCAATTTCTATAGGGCAAAAACAGATAATATATTATTCACCAGCAGACCCGGAAAATATTGTTTTATCACGCAGCGGAAATGGAGTTATAGGTCCTTTCATGATAATATTTGGGCTGATTTTTATCGGTATTGCGGTGCTGTTTAGAGGAGCTAAAATTAGAACTAAGCCCATGAATCAAATTCCGCCCCAATAAAAAATATTACAAATTTGGCAATTAATTCATATTGCCAAACTTATATTATTTTTCTGCCTATTAGTTTGAGCCAGATGCATTGGCCTTGCCCTTTGATGTGCCGCCCTGAGAAGACGCAGGCTGCGATTGGCTCTGGTTTTTGGGTGTTATCTTCGGGGGCTTGCCTGATAGCAGATCACTCACCCCAAAAACTCCGACTGGAGTCGGCATACCTATGCCTTTTGAATCTGTTGGCACAAATATCAACGTGTTCTGCCCGCTGATCCCTATCTCGTACATTATGTTTAGTGCTCTCAGCTGCATAGCATATGGGTTGTTTGTATACATTGCAGCGGCGTCTACCATCTGCTGGGCGGCCAACTTTTCAGATTCCGCAAGAACAACCCTTGCGTCTTTTTCCCTCGATGCTATTGCAACCTTAGCCATCGCGTCCTGAAGATCTGCGGGTATCTTAACATCTCGTATCTCAACCGAAATTACATTAACGCCCCAAGGCAAAACCCTTTCATCTATAATCGTCTTCACGTCGTCTGCTATCTCAGCCCTACCTTGTATCATCCTGCTAAGTTCTACCTGGCCTATTACGTCTCTTAGCGCTGTCTGCGCTGCTAGGGTCACGGAATCATTTAGGCTGCTGACCTGTAAGGCGGCCTTTTCAGGATCCTCTATTTTGAAGAACATTATAGCATCCACGTCTACTGTAACGTTATCAGAGGTTAAGGTCTTTTCTGCGCTAAAGGTGTTAGATGCAGTCCTTAAGTCAAATATATAAGGCACGCTCTGTATAAGAGGTAAAATAAAAAACGTTCCCGGGCCATATATGCCAGAGTATCTACCAAGAGTTAGTACAGGGCTCTTCTTCCATTCGGCAAGTATCTTGGTAGAAAGCAAGAAGTAGATGACAAATACGATTATTCCAGCAGTAACATTAAATACGCCGGCAATTAAGGCAAGTATAACGCCAACTATTATTGCAAGCGTCGAGCTTCCTATTTTTTGTCCTGCCATATTGCTCACTTTCTATATTCGACCGCCGCCAAAGCCTGGCGGGCGCTGGGGTGCGCCGAAGTTTGGGCGACCGCCCTGCATAAAGTTAGGGTTTGGACCCATCGGCCCACCCACGAATCCGGCAGTCACATTGCTCCTCCTAACACCCTCTTCTATTGCTACAACAAAGCCCAATATCATATAAATCTTAATCGTATCTGTTGAAAATATTTCCAATTCGTAGGTGTTTTTTGCGGCCTGGGAAACCTCAGTACTAAGATTTCCGGAGACGTACTTTTTCATAGTGGCAACAGTTTGACCTTGTACATCTACAATTTGGAAAAGATAGTTGTAAAAGTCTCCGGTGGCCTTGCCTAAAGTCTGGTTGTTTGCATCAAGCAGCAGCACCTGCTCAGTTCCGGTAAGTAGGGAGTTTAAATTAAATGTAAACTTGACCTTGCCTAATAGCGGGCCTTTTTTCTCTCCTAAATGAACGTCAAAGGTTGGCATTAAATGCAGCATTATCTCCTCTGATAGCGTGAAAAATACCTGCTTGTTTTCATTTTCGATTTTCATCGCATTAAACAGGCCGCGCACCTCCTTTAAAACCACCTCACCATTCTCATTTTTTATGGTCATGCTCGGCTTTAAGATTCCGCGGTCTATGATGTATTTATTCAGCGATAAAACTGGGTCATTTTCAGTTATTTCGTCCATATAAATCATTATAACATAAAAGAGAAGATATAAAAAGTGTGTTGTGCATAAGCGGCTTGATTATTATTTGCCACTACGCCTCTATGTAATATTTTGATTTTATCTAATTATTTATGTATGCCGCATTTATGATGCTGCAACTATTTCTTGCCATTTACCGACTTTATGGCATCCTCAAGGATGTCTAGGCCCTTTTCAAGGGAGCTTTTTGTAATATTATATGGGGGAAGCACTCTAAGCGACGAGTCGCCTGCGCCAAGCATCAATAACCCGTTGTCTAGTGCTATCTTCGCTATTTTCTCTCTATATTCCGCAGCAGGGGACTTGCTCTTTTTATCTGATACTATCTCTATTGCTAGCATTAGCCCGAGCCCGCGCGCGTCTCCTA
>JAJZLZ010000035.1:8920-14918 GCA_021850375.1 Microcaldota archaeon | reverse complement strand
TAACAGGCGTCGACTGCAGCAGCGGAACAGTATTAAATGAGAGCACATTGTCATACACAGGCATGCAATCAGACGTATTGATATCAGGCCAGAGTGACAACATAACAGTGGACTGCCCACTAACAAATCATAACATAGAAACTACCTTTGCGGGGTCAATTTGGATACAATATCAAAACCAGACGCATTCCGCATACAACCAGTCAGAGCAGATAGCAGCGATAAAAGGCTCGCCGCAACACGTATATAATCTAAATACAATACCAATTAATACAATTCCAATTGGTGGCTATAATCCGTATGATAATGGTGGTCCATCTGCAATCGCATACAACCCAACAAATGGCTATATGTATGTTGCAAATTACGGCCCACAAGTAGTAAACGTCATCTCCGGCACAACACAGGTTGGGTCAATTAATGTTGGCAGCTACCCATATGCAATCGCATACAACCCAACAAATGGCTATATGTATGTTGCAAATTATTGGTCATTTACTGTAAACGTTATAGGATAAAATATTTAATTAACACTCAATTATTAATGTTTACTAATATTACAGATATATTATATTTTTTATTTGTGTCTAATTTTTGTAATTTCAAAGTAAAACATTTATTTATAAATAATATATCAATAATTATATGCGGGGTTTGGTATGTCAACAAAAAGCATGAAGCAGAAAATATTGTGCTCTAATTTATCCAGATTTGAAAAGGATGTGCTTATCGCGACGCTATCAATACCTAAGGGTAAGACGGCAAGCTATAGTGATATTGCAGTTATGATCAAAAGGCCAAAAGCATATAGAGCGGTGGGTAACGCGCTAAATAAGAATCCGTTTGCGCCAAACGTGCCATGCCATAGGGTTATACACAAAAACAGAGATGTCGGCGGGTATGCGATGGGCACCACAAGAAAAATAGGGATGCTCAAAAGCGAAGGCATAACGTTTTAGTACAGCACATATAAAACAAAATAGGTTTAGTTGGTAATAATATGGATATCTCATCAAAGAAGCTTGATAATGGCATAGCTGTAAATGTGCTCCCGCTTAAGGGCATGCAGAGCGTTGGCATATCAATAGGGGTCAAATATGGCTCGGTTGATGAAAAGCCCGAGATAAACGGCTCAGCGCATTTTCTTGAGCATATGATGTTCAAAGGGACAATGAAGCGAACGTGGAAGCAGAGAAATGAGGATATCAAGGCATTAGGTGCAAACGATAATGCATTTACTGATCGCGAGCAGACAAATTATACTCTTCAAGTATACCGCGGCAACGCCGGCAGGGCATTTGAGATAATATCCGACATGGTAACATGTTCGACTATTCCAAAGGATGAATTTGAGCTGGAGCGCGGGCCAATAATAAATGAAAACATGATACACATGGATAATCCTATGTATCTAATGGATGATTACGTTCCATCACTTCTCTTCAAAGGCGACCCTGCTGGCATGCCTATAGGTGGAGATAATGAGCGCACGATAAAGCGCATAACACGCGATGCACTATATGAAATTTACAAAGAGAGGTATTTTCCATCGAATATGGTCATATCAATTTCAGGAGGTATATCTGCCGCAGATGGAATAGCAATGGCAAAAAAGTACCTATCTGGCTTTGAGGGGAAAAACAGCAAATTCCACAGAAAGATCTCATTGCAAAAGAACGAGCGCAAGGATATGAATATAGAAAAAGCCGGCGTTACCCAGTCTAAAGTCAGTATGGGATTTAGGTGCTCGCCTATAGGCAGCGCCAATATGGACGAGTATATCGCAATGAATGTTATAAGCGAGATTTTGCAGTATCGCCTATACGAGGAGGTTCGCGAAAAGAGGGGCTTGTCATATGATCCTCAAGCCTCATACACGCCAAATAACTCGTTCTCGTTTTTTGCTATTGAAGCGGGCACAGAGCCAAAGAATGAGGAAAAATTGAGCGAAGTGATGCTAAAAGAGCTTGAGAAAATGGAGAGCGGAGAGATCGAATCTGGCGAGGTTAAAAAGATGGCAAATGCCATTGCAATACGCTATCGCATGCTGCTTGACCGCAGCATCGAGAGCGCGGTTTGGATAACTACAAGCGCCATGTTGAACAATGATCCATCCCTTTTGCTAAAGATGCCAAAACTCTTATCAAATGTAACGCTGGATGATATTAGAATGTTCTCGCAGAAAAACATCCCAGCAGAAAAGCGAGGAAAGATAATAATGAGGCCGAAGAAAAAGCAAGCTTATTAAATGCATATCAAATATAATATAGTGTAATTTTAATGGTGTGTATATGCTAGGGCTAATAGTAGGTGCTGCGATTGTCGTGATAATTGCGCTGATTGCAATTCTCACATATAACGGTTTTGTTGCAAAGCGCAATAGGGTGCAGGATGCATGGGCGCAAATAGATGTGCAGCTAAAGAGGCGTTATGATCTGATACCAAATTTGATAAATACCGTAAAAGGGTATATGAAATACGAACAGGGGGTGATGACGAAGATCACCGCTCTTAGGAGCTCGATAGTATCAGGGTCCATACAAGATAAGGCGCAGGCAAACAACCAGCTGAGCGGGGCGCTAAAGTCGTTATTTGCTGTGGCTGAGAACTATCCGGACCTAAAGGCATCCGAGTCGTTTAAGAACCTGCAAGATCAGCTAGCCGCAACAGAGGATAAAATATCATTTGTTAGAACTTCGTATAACGACTACGTGCTAGATTACAATAATGCTCTGCAGGTATTTCCCGGAAATGTATTCTCAAACATCTTCCATTTCAAGCCTTCTGAGTTCTTCAAGGCGCCAGAGGAGGCAGAGGAGCCGGTCAAAGTGGATTTCAGCGGTGATGATTCATCTGATGCAATGCAGCCAAAGGCGCAGAAAGCTGCATCAAAAAAGCAAAAAGCGCAGGCGCAACAGCCATCTGCGCCAAAGGATGATGGCGAATAATATACTGTGATTATTTATGGCAAGCTTCTTTGATGAGATAAGCAAAAACAAAATAAAGTCGATAGCGCTAATGGCAATATTCATGCTGTTTTTTATGCTCATCGTCTTCTTTATTGTTATTCTCTTCGGAGGTGGCTTGGTAGGGCTAATAATCGGTGCGGCTTTAATTATAGGATATGCTGCCTTTTCCTACTTCCATGGCTATAAATTTGTCCTAAAAATAGCCGGGGCTAAGGTGGCGTCAAAAGATCAGTACCCAATGCTATATGAGATTGTAGATGGCCTTGCGGCCGCATCGCAGGTCAAGATGCCCCAGATATACATAGTAAATGACAATAGCCCGAATGCATTTGCAACCGGAAGGAACAAAAACAACGCGTACATTGTTGTGACGAGCGGAATACTAAAGATGATGAATAGGGAAGAGCTTGAGGGTGTAATAGCGCATGAGATGTCGCATATATACAACAATGACATACAGTTTATGCTAATAGCGGTCGTATTTGCCGGAGCAATAGGCTTGATTGCGGCAGTATTCAGGGGATTTTTCTTCTTCGGGGGCCTTGGCGGCCAGGGAAGAAATTTAGGCACTATTGAGATTGCGGCAATCGTTATAGGACTGCTCGCGCCTGTATTTGCAACTCTATTGAGATTAGCGATATCAAGAAAAAGGGAATATATGGCTGATGCAAACGGCGCAAGGATAACAAGAAATCCAAAGAGCCTTGCAAGCGCACTTTTAAAAATAAAGAACTATACCGCAAACCCAAAGACCCCACCGATGAAAAATGTAAATGAGATGACCTCATCGCTATATTTTTCTAATCCTATAAAACCCGGTGCGTTCTTATCAAACCTATTTTCTACGCACCCTCCTATTGACGATCGCATAAAACGGCTCAATGAAATGTATTAGAATTCGCTTTTATTCTGCAAGCTGTCCTTATACACCCTGCTGCCTAATGTGATTTGGGAAGCAACCTTTATCCCAATCGAATCCCCACTTGAAGCTAAATTAACGTTTTTTCTATCTATCTGCATGCTCTCTACAGCCATTCTGACCTCTCCATTAGGGTCAGCTATTATAATTCTATCTTCCAACGCAATATCGCAGGATAGCTCTATTGCTATCACCTTGGCTTTTTGGTAATAATGCGTGACCTTTCCTATATATACAAGTGAACCTGTATCCTCTTTATTCAGCTCATCGCTATTGGGTTTATCAACGACGTTTTCGCCTTCAAAGAAATTGTCAAGATCTCTATAGTCACCGTAATCTTTAGTTTTCCCTATGTTGCGATTTTCGCTTGTTCCCTCTTCGTCTGCAATTATGTCGTCAATGTCAACCATATAACCTAGTATATGGTAGATGCAAAGTTCTTATTTCTATTGGTTATACACCGTTCAAATTTTTCCCGCTAATCTATTTGGTAGATAAAAAGGCTTTAATATTTATCGGAGTATAATACCTTTACTAAAGTATATAAAAATATATGTGAGTATATGAAAGTAGATATAAATAAAATAAGACTTTGCAAAAGCATAGCATTGGCGCTGATTAGATTTTTGCCGCTAATGCTTATTGTTGCGGCGTTTTCCAGGCTCTCCTATGGCGCGACCCCACAGATAATATCTGACATATCACAGGTTAAAGGTGTTTTGGGCCAGTTGGGCCCTGCATTAAGCGCAATGCTGTTCATTGTGGCGGGCATATTTTATGCTATAGGTCAGATGCTACCTCCTGACAAAAAGGCCAATTTTCATACTGCAGCCATAAATATAATAATAGGTGCTATAGTTGTCGGCGTTCTTAGTTTTGCATCTACCTCTCTCTCAACTGCATCTACGCACATACTTAGCAATTTCTCACAGATAAATTCAACTGGCTAGGTGCAGCAATGCTTGGATATTTGATAGGAGAAGGGCTGGTTGCGATAATGCTCTCTGTGGGTGGAATTTTGCTCGGCATTGGAATAGCGCTAGATGACAGCAAATTAAAGACATTCTCTAAGATGCTGCTATTAAACACTCTAATAAACGGCGCCATATTAGGGTCGCTTGTAGTGGCGTTCTCCCCGGGCGGTTTTATAAATGGCATTATGGGTTCTATAACAAGCACCGTATCATCGCAGTACTCATGCCCGAGCTATATGCAATACAATAATGCAATATGCTTCTCCTACCAATATCTTATAGGAACCTCACCAATCAATATAGGCGGCTCAAATTACCCGACTATATTTGATTCAGCATTTGGGATGCTTGCCTCCTCCTCTCTATTATATAGTAGCCTTGGCATTTTAGGGTCAATTAATTTAAATCTGGGTATAATTAGCTTTGGCGTTTCCAGCGCCTTAAAGCCGATTATGACCGGCCTAGGATATGCAATTGACTTACTTTCAATATCACTAATAGGCATAGAAACCCAAGGATATCTTTTAAATTTTATATCAATAGTTGCAGTACCTATCATGCTGCCTGTAGGGATAGTGCTCAGGACGTTTTACTTTACCCAGCGCATAGGCGGGGCAATAATGGCAATATCAATAGGGCTATTTGCAATATTTCCTATGACCTATGTTATGGATGCGATGATGGTTAACAGCTATGGAGCAATGGCAAGCGCCCCGGCGCTAAGTCAAATATCCTCTTCAGCAAACGGTGCAATAAGCAGCATATCCTCCAGCGCATCTTTATACGGAAACAACCAAAATCATAATTTTAACGCGATTATAAGCGATGTAACCACGTTAGTATCCGGCCTTGTAAATCAATTTCAAAATATTATAAGCCAGCTTGAGGCGTTCTTGGCGATTGTAATAATAGAATCTATAATACTTCCAATATTCAGCCTTGCAATAACTGTGATATCGATAAGGGAGATCGCACGAATACTTGGTTCCGAGGTAAGTTTTGGGAGGCTATATTATGTATAGTGTTTTCAATGCAACTTAACAAAGAATATCTATTAATTTTGCTTAATGCCATATTGCTAGCGCTAAGCGCGTACTCTATGGACATATATGCAATAGCGCTCTGTTCTATCTCTT
>JAJZLZ010000035.1:0-8910 GCA_021850375.1 Microcaldota archaeon | reverse complement strand
TTCAAGAAGTCAAAAGTGGCTCTGGCATCTGACAACTATGAGTTTGAATCCGAGCGCCTTAGCTCAACAAAGGTTTACAGGGATGGCTTTACTGCTATAGCCTGTGCGCGCCTTGAGAGCCCGCCTAAAAATGCGATAGATGGAAAGAGAATAGAAGGAATTATAGCGCATACAAACGCGCCATTCCGCTTCGTGGTAGAGGCGGAGCGCATCGATTCTAAAAAAATAGTGGACAACCTTAAGACTAAGAGGGCCATGCGTGAAATAGCAATTGGCAAGGCTAAGTCAAAGGAATCTGATTTCGCAAGATCGAGGATGCTTGAAAGGGAGATAGCAGAGATAGATAGCGAGATAAAATCGATAACATCCGGAGCAATGCCACTAAGATTGAATACATACCTGCTTACTATTGCAGCATCTGAAAACAAGCTCATTGCAACCGAGCGCGCCAAAGCCCAGATCAAAGAGATAGCCGGGGAGTTCTCTGCGATACTTGATGCCCGCTTTGAGGTTATGGAGGGCAAAGATCTGATAAGTCTTATATCGCATGACATGGTGAACCGAATATGAACAATGTACATACAAATTCCGCAGTTACATCAAAGATAATGCCTATTTGCGGCATGTCGGAGCCCAACGAATTCTCAAATGATGGAATATACATAGGCAAAACCATGATATACAAGCTTCCCTTCTTTTTGGATAAAAAAGCTGAGATAAATCCGCATATTACAATAATCGGCATGACTGGATCAGGTACGAGCTACCTCTTAAAATCGATTGTGGCGCGCAGCGTAATGCTAAATGGTTGCAATGTAGCTGTTATAGATTGGAACAACGAATATAGCAAACTTATAAGCTTTATAGGTGGCAGGGTGCTATCTATAGGGAGCGATTTTAAAATAAATCTGCTTGATATGTATTGCGCAGAGAATAGGAGCTTAAAGAGCGCCCTTGATCTGTTAAACCGCATGCTAAACTTTGAACAATCTCAGCGCTCTCTATTGCACATAATTTTAAAAGAGCAATTAAAATCTAAAAAAAGCATAACGCTTCAATCTCTTATTTGTGCAGCTGCAAAAGTCCCAAAGGGCGGGCACGAGTTGGAATCTAAGCTCTCAGAGCTAATGGGCAGCCCTATATTCTGCGATGAGACCGACTTTGATATAAAACGCATACTCTCTGGCAGGTTTTCCATAAATTTGTCTTCCTTAAAAGACGATATAGAGCGTTCTGAAGTTTCAGCGTTTGTCGTAGGCATTATAACAAAGGCAATGCATGAGATGGAACTAGGCTCACAAAGCGACACAATTGTTGTCTTAGACGAGGCATGGAGGCTCATAGAAAACACAAATGAAATAGGGGTATTATTCCGCGAGGCAAGAAAATACAATATATCCATAATCGCGGCGACGCAGATGGCGTCAGATATAAACAATGAAATAATAGCAAATTCCGGATGCATATTCCTGTTTAGGCTTCAAAGTGAGCAAGATTATTTGACCTTAAATTCGATTGGAATTTTAGATAATGAATCTAAAGACATGCTCGCTCGCCTGGGGATAGGCTCATGCATGGTGCATCTTGCGTTAAAAGATTCAAGCTCTATTAGAAAATTTTTTATAGGCAAGGTTGACGGGGTGGATTTTGAAAATGTTAAATTATTATGTGGTTCTATGAGATTAGAAATTAGCTATAAACGATTTGAGGAATGCACCAAAGAATACATAGGCGATGCGAACTGTTTGTCTAAAATACTATCGTATATTGCGGAAAACAGCAGAAATGTTGACCTTAGGGCATTTATAATATTTATGCAGTCAATCGGGCTAAAAAGGCCTGAGATTATAGCATATCTGCGCAGCATGGAGCTAAGGGATCTTGCAATAGTTGATGCATATGAAAAATAAGCCCACAGATCCCATCATGGGCATTATAGTAATTGATGCAAGGCTGATTGTGGACATAAAAACGCTGGAAAATATGCTTTGTAATGTAGAGCATATAAAAATACTTTCTACCGGAACTTCTATAGAATGCGCACTTGGCGGTCCAAAAACCATTGTTTTATTTTTTTCAGATAAGATTAAACTCTCATATGAGCAAAGCGAAAATTTAAAACGCGACTATGCCATAAATCTTTTAAAGCTAATTGCGCTCTTAGAGCAAATAAACAATGCATACAGCATCTTTCAAACGAGCATGTTTAAATGCTTAAACTTATTTTTATCTGATTACATAGCGCCAGAAATATGCTCTCTCCCTGCAGTATCAAATCCCGAACTGCTGATAGCTAGAATTGATCAATTGTCAAAGATGAATGCATCGCTTTTCAAAGAGGTAAATTTAAAAGACGAACAAGATGCAAAGCGTTCAATTGAAATTGAAATTTTAAAGGACTTTTCACGCCAGATATTAAAATATGTTTCGGGCAGGATGCGCTCTGAAGGGATTAGCGTTTCAGACGCTACTGGTATTGACAACAAATTAATATTGAATGTTGAGCGCATACTGGCGGCCCAGCAAAGCAAAAATATCTAGGTTTTTATATGGAGCTATATAAGTTATCCTCATTATCATTAATTATACTGCTTGTAATGGTCTATGCGGTGCCGGCAGCATTGAATTTTAATTGCAATATTATGTGCGTGCACGGACTAAAGGCAAATCAAAACAAAGATATAACAGCAAGCGTATTTTATAAAAATAAGTTGCTTACAGACGGGGCATTTGAGATTGTACTAAATAACAAATATCTATACAATGGGCAGACCAGCCGATCGGGATATTTTAATGCATCCGCCCCTCTTTCTATTGGCATAAATAGACTCAGATTGTCGTATGACGGGTCATTTTCATACTTTTATATCTTATATTTTGGCGAGTTTTCAAATTATATACTGTTAATTTGCTGTGTCCTTGCATTTGCCGCGATAGCAGACGCTGCAAAGAGACTTAGCAGCAAAAGAGATGTAATATTTTATTTGCACAATGAAAATTTAGATAATTTGGCAAAAAGAGACAGAGCGCTACAGCAATTGCTTGATGATGCAGTATCAAAGTTTGACAGGCTTAAGATAAGCCCTAAAATCTTATGTGAATACGGGCAAATTAAAGATGTCATTTGTAAAAGCAAAAAATTTGTGATAGACGAGTTTTCAATAGCATATAAAATCAAAAATTTTGAAGCTATTTGCTTTAATTCAAATGTATTCTTATGCAAAAAAGCATCAGAGCAAGCGCTTGCATTGAGTGTTGCTTATGAGAATGCAATAAATTTTGGGTCAATGAAAATTTTAAAAAATACAGATGATTTTATTCAGCAAAACAATATTGTTATTGAAAAAAACGGCTCAATAGACATAGAAAAATGCGCAAGTTTTGAAAAAGGAAAAATTAAAATAGTGACTAGCATGGGTAAAAGGGAAATGGCAGATAAAATAATTTGCGAATGCGCAGGTCTGAGACTTTTGTTTTTGTGCAAATCTGCTGAAGTAATAAGGTAACTGGCTGATTTAATTTAGATTTAAAATGCGCATTTTGCCAAAATTATGGGTTTTGCAAATGGAAAACATTAAAAAGTTTTACAGATCAGAGGCGTTTAATTATTCCTATGCTGCGATTTCAGCTTCAATTAGCACCTTATGTGCGATCATTGCTGTTGCATTAAAATTAAAAATATCGGCACTGCCCGCAATTTTAATTGTGCTTTTTGCGTCATCGATGCTAACTTTAAATTATTTTAGGCCGTACATAAGCAAAAATTGTAGAATACATACAATTGTTCTCTGTGCCTGCCTAATCGGGCTTTTTTTAGTGGCCATTATGTGATTTGATGGATATCGAATTATTTAAATTTAATGCAATACCAAACAATACTAATTTGGGGGAGCAGATATTAGAGTGCATAGGGCAGCAAGCATTAATTATAACATATGACTTTTACAAAATGGAAACCTATATTTCAATGCCAAATAATGATAACAAACAGCCTATTTTAATGTCTCTATCACATGTAAATGGCCTTGAAATTTCTAAGCAAGCCCAGCGGGCTAAAATATTTGAATCATCTGTTGAAATTTTATCCGGATATAGGTCGTATTCGGATGAATATTCATTTTTTAACGATATATTTGACCAGGGTTTTATGGATGGGCGCATGTGCGTAGTAATCATCCCTGTGAATGGAAAGGAGCTCGAATTATCTAAAAACTATATAGAATCTCAGCTCGGCAGATTTGATGTAAAAGAGACAAGGAATATAGGAAACATTAGAAGCATGCTAGGTAGTGGATCTTTGCATAGAGAGGTGTATAAAAAATCAGAAGAGCGTGCGATATTTTTGCAGATGCTGGAATCGATAAAGCTGTCAATGACCACAAATAACCTTATATACAAATTTTTTATCGCTTTTGACTCTGAGCATACAAGAATACTAGACTATATTAAAAACAGGATGGTTGTGCTCTCATTAAAGCGCCATTTAAAAGGGATAAGGGATATTGAAACATTCTTCGAAATGCGGGCACTGCCGCTAGGATCAAGGGACATATCAAAAATGATTAGCATACAGGGGCCAAATAAGATAAATTTTACTCTCCAAACCCCTATGCGCGCATATGATAGCGGAATTGACGTTGGAATCGTACTGAACAATGGTGTTATGAAGACCACACATCATGCAAAAATAAATCTCCCCTCTTTTAACCTAGGGGTGCTAATAACAGGCCTTCCAGGTTCAGGCAAGACTATGGAAGCGATGTCCATTCTAAGCCAGTTAGGCTCGGAATATAATGTGCCTATATTTGTGCTCTCTCCGACCGACGAATGGAATAGGTTTGCGATATCTAGCAACATGGCGCTATTTAAAATGTTTAACGATGAAAATAAAATAAATTTCTTTAGGTGCGCAAATGGCGCAAATAGAGACAGGTTTTACCAAGACCTAGCCACCGTATTATCCTCCGCATCCGACGCAGGGCCTTTTCGAAGGCCTATGGAGAAGTGCATGCTCAAGGCATTTAAGAACATATATTCAATGGAGCCTGAACCTGACCCCATAGCCGTCTTTAATGCGATAGAAGATGCCATCATAGATAACCATGGCAAGCGCACATCGGCTGGAGTAAAGTATACCAAACATGGAGAAAATATAAAATCGGCGCTTGAAAGCCTACGCGTAATACTGAAAGATTTTAGGTATTCAAGCAAGGAGGGTGTAAAATTTGAGGATATATTAAAGAAAGGTGCTGTTTTTGATATGTCTGCTGCAGGCCTTTCAGTAAAGCCTTTCGTATATGCCCTTATTTTAAACCAGCTCTATTCCATGGCAACAAATTTTGATACGAACGGCGATGCTAGCCTTAGGATGCTTATATGCGTCGAGGAGGCGCAGGTCATATTCAAGGAAGAAACGTCTCCCGCAGTTATCGATATAAAGCAGCGCATACAGGATTTTAGAAAACGTGGAATTTCACTTATGTTATTATCCCACAACATCAGCGATATAGAGTCGGGTATAAGAAGGCTGTGCCAGATAAAATTCTACATGAGGCAGTCTCCCGACTTGGCATATCTTGCATCCAAAGAATTGATATTTAACCAGAATGATTCAGAAGAGGTCGCTAGGAAGCTAAAGACACTAGATTCTCGCGTATGTGCATTTAGTGCGGTTATAAAAGAGAATGGCGCCCAGATTCAGCAGGCGACCGTATTTATTAACACAAACGATTTTAAATTCAACAGCCTTGTTGAATTAGACAGTAAAGATGCAAATACTGAAAATCCTGAGAATTTTATGCTAAATCTAAATGTCGACGTGCATGAAAAGGCGCACGGGTTTAAGTTAAAGATATTATATCTGTCTGAATGTATAGAAGTTATTGATATAGGAGCGTTAAAAACTGCTGTAATATCTGTAATGAGAGGAAGAGAACATATACTCCAGCTTGTCAATCAAAAAAACAGGATTTTATGCGAGAAGAAGTTTTCGTTTTTTAAAAATGCGACCATAACAATTATCGATGGCAATTTAGAAATCAAATAATGTTAGGATTCGCAGCATTTGTTTAAAATTCCTCAAAGGCTTTTTATAGTCTTAGTACAAATTAATAGCACGCCCTTGTAGTATAACTTGGATAGAACGCGGGCTTGCGGAGCCTGTGATCCGGGTTCAAATCCCGGCAAGGGCATATGTATTAAAATTTGTTGCCGGCCATGCGAGTTGCTAAATTGGCATAGGTTCATTACTTGCGCTTCTGATAAATTTAGATGGCGGTTTCAATTCTTTATATGGAAAGCAAAAATATTATTGCAATTATGCCTAAATTCAAGTATTATTCATGTCTTCTAAGCATGCATGTAAGTTGAGCTAAAAAATATAAAATCTGAGACAGTTTCTATTTTTCGGGTTTCTTGTGGTCGTTTGCCTGCTCTAAAAGCTTCTTGCCCAATTTCTCCCTGTCTGATATGTGCTCTTTTATAGCTTCCACATCCTCTTGTTTCATCACTCTCTCAAGGATGTATCTGGAGTAGTCGATTGACATGTTTGATATGTCCATTAGAATAGAGTGCAGATCAGATAGGCGCATTGGTATCTCGCGGGTTGGCTTTAGTATCTCAATGCCTGCAGGGGCATATTTGAACATTATATTGACTAGCGGCCTAAAGCTATCTACAAGAACAGTTAGTATCCCGCTGGTTACATAGCTATCTTTGTCTTTTATAGGCTCTTCGATTGATCCGTAGCAATATACTATTCCTGGCTCTTTTAAAAGTCGCTCGTTTATTAAATCGGCCATAAGGGGCTGCAGCTTCTCTTTGTCTTGATGCCTCATGTCAAAATATAGCAACACCAGAACGCCTCCCTTTGCTATCTTTTCTTCCGTAATTCTGTCCAATTCCGAGCGTGCCATAAAATTACCTAATTGCCCTTTATTAAGGCTATTGCCTCATCAATGCTGATAAGGTTTTCACTTCCGTTGGACATGTCTCTGAACATCAATTTCTTGTCCCTAACTTCGCTATCCCCAACTATTATTACGTGGCCAACTTTTATTGCTGATGCATATGAGAGCTGATTTTTGAGGTTGCGGCTTGATATTGCAATGTCTGTCTCTACCCCTGCAGATCTTAATGATTTAGCAACTGATAAGGCGTATGTGTAGTGCTCTTGCTTTATCGGCACCACTAAAACGCGCGTAAATCCGTATTCTGGGGAGTTAGAATATTCAAGTATGTCAAGCAGCCTGTTAAGTCCAATTCCCATGCCCACTGCCGGCATGCTCTTGCTTCCAAGGGCTCCAATTAAGCTATCGTATCTTCCTCCTGCTCCCAATGCAGAGGTATTGTAACTGCCATTTTGAAGCCGTATCTCAAATACTATACCCGTATAGTAGTCTATGCCCCTCATAACCCATGGGCTTATTACTATATTGCCTGTTATGCCGTACTGTTTTATTAAATCTATTGTCTCATTTAGCTGCGAGCTGTATTTTTTATGGCCTAATATATTATCTATTTTTGAAAGCGTATCAGCGTTTGTGCTGTTCGAATTTATTATAAGCATTATTTTCTCCACGATGTCTTTTTGTATGCCTATTAACACAAGCTGCTCTGCTACCTTATCGCCGCCAATTTTGTCAAGCTTGTCCAAAGTTCGCATAGCCTGAGCAACCAAGGAGTCGTTTACTCCGAGCTTTTTAAAGAGCTCGTCGGTCATAGCCCTGTTGTTTATGTCAACCCTATATCCAATTCCGATGGCATCAAATATAGAGCAACCGGCAGCAATCACTTCGGCGTCCGCCTTTACTTCGTCCCCTCCAACAATGTCAATATCTGCCTGCATAAACTCCCTATAGCGCATCTTCTGCGGCTCCTCCCGCCTCCATACTCGCCCTATCGAGTAGCGTTTGAACGGGAGCGGCATCTCATTATGCATTACCATATACCTTGCAAGAGAGAGCGTCTGGTCATATCTCAAACCGCAGTCATCATCTTTAATCTCAAATATCAGCTTAGCATCATCTCCGATGCCTCCCTTAGCTTTGAGCACGTCAAGCTTCTCTAGCATTGGCGTATCTATAACAAGAAAGCCATACAGCCTAAATATCCGTTCAATCTTCTCTATAAGCACAGTTCTAAAGAAGGCCTCATTTGGCATCAAATCGCGCGTTCCGCGCGGCAGAGACATATCGGGCATTGGAATGCAACTAAAATACAAATTATACCTTATATATTCTGGCTGATCCACTTCTTTAGTACTTCTTTTGGAACTGCGCCCACGTTAATCGCCTTCATCTCGCCGTTAACAAACAGCATGGTCGTAGGTATGCTCCTTATGTTGTACTTCGTGGATATCTTCTCATTAAAGTCTGCATTTACCTTTACAAATTTTATCTTACCAGAAAGGTCCTTTGATACCTCATCTATTATAGGAGAGTACATTCTGCACGGTCCGCACCACTCTGCCCATACGTCAACAACAACCGGCTCTTTTGATCTCAATACCTCCTTTTCAAAATCCGCATCCCCAACATCGATAACTGCCATGATTAACACCTATCTTCTATTTCATTATGAATCTATAAAAACCTATTTGTATGTTTGATGTTGATGCTAATGCACAGTATTTACAATAGCATATTTAAGTGTTGTTATCGCAATGCTAAGTTAGATATGATGAGCTTAGTTTCTGAGCGTTTGCTGTGAAGAGGATCTTGAGTGCTGAAAAGTGGTTTAATGTATAAGATTTCAAAAGGGTCTGTTAAGAAGCTTGTTGATAAGAAGTCAGACATCGAGATAAGCGACTCCGCCGCAAATGCCATAGCAAAGGTCCTTGAGCTAAAGGCGCGCAAAATAGCAAAGCACGCAGTAGAGCGCGCAAAATCCAAAGGTCGCGTGGTAATACTT
>JAJZLZ010000004.1:11432-16146 GCA_021850375.1 Microcaldota archaeon | reverse complement strand
CCGATCTTATAAATTCTTTTTAATAAGCAAACAACGCATTTGGGCCAATGCTATTTAGAAATGGTTATAAAAGCTTATAATCTACCTGCTGTTAATTCTTTCTACCACTAAAACATGCAGATATTATTGCTTTGGCGGTTAAGTTCCAATATTGCATCTTTAGGCAGGCCAAGCTCTTTTGGAGGAAGTAAACTTGTAGTTATAATATTTAAATTCTTGGATTTTGCTATCTTATTCAACTGGCTTAGTAGAACTCTTGTGCGCTTATTACCCAGGTATTCAATGTTGTCAATTAGAACAAGCGAATTTTTAGGCACTCTGCCAACCATATATTTCATATACAAAAAAGTCACATCACCACTAGGCAGGTAAAGACAGTCTTTAATCAATTTTTTTAAAATACGGCTTTTTAGAACTTCATGTCCATTAAAAAATATGTCCTGCGGCCTGATGAGCGTGTTGAGTTATATATAAACCTAAGCATTCTGCTCTTTCCGGAACCGTTTTCTCCGCACACGACATTCAACTTATACCAAGTTCTTTTAATATTAACCATTTTTACACCACAGTATTATTTTATATGCAATTATATATAACCCCTATTCAGAGATGGGGAGTAGGAGATTTGAACTCCTATCGCGAGCGCCCAAGGCTGGAAGTCTGCCAGGTTAGCGTAACTCCCCAAAGCATAGTATAGTTATTCACGGAAAAGTTAATAAATAGTCTTGCGAAAATAGATAGTAGTAGTTTGTGATATTAATGATAGACCTTCCATGGACTGAGAAATATAGGCCTTTTTCACTATCAGATATAATAGGTCAAAAGCTTATCGTCGAACGGCTCGTATCATTTGTGGAGAGGGGCAACTTCCCGAATATGATATTTGCCGGATCTCCAGGAGTTGGAAAAACCGCATGCGCGATTGCCATGGCGCGGGATATCTACAAGGACAATATGGCAGCAGCATTCTTAGAGCTCAACGCAAGCGACGAGAGAGGGATTACTGTCGTCCGTGAGAAGATAAAGGACTTTGCGAAGGTGAAATCATTTGCAAACGTTCCTATAAAGATCATATTCTTAGATGAAGCGGATTCACTCACATCGGACGCGCAGCATGCGCTTAGAAGGACAATGGAAAGATACGCAGCGGACACCCGTTTTGTATTGAGTGCCAACTATCCAAGCAAGATAATTGACCCAATACAGAGCAGATGCGTGGTATTCAGATTCAAGCAGCTCTCAGAGCAGGAGATGAGAGATTATATAGTCAGAATCTCAAAAGGCGAATCCTTAAAAATAGACGAAAAGGCGATAGAGGCGCTAATATATGTGGGTGATGGGGATTTGAGAAAGTTAACCAACATTCTCCAAAGCGCTGCAATGAAGAGCATAGACATATCCGAATCAAGCATCTATGAGGTAGCTGCAAGGGCAAGGCCAAAGGAGGTTATATCTATGCTCAGCTACGCCTCTGGAGGGGAATTTATAAAGGCAAAGACAGAGCTTGACAACTTAATGCTCGGACATGGCATGGGGGCGGAAGATATACTCACCCAGTCCTACAAGGAGGTTCAGAACCTTGGGGTAGATGAGCGGACAAAGCTTTGGATAATAAAGGAGATTGGCGAATGCAACTTTAGAATAGTTGAGGGCGCAAACGAGCGCATACAGCTAGAGGCCATGCTTGCAAGCATCGCATTGATTAAGAACAAATAGTAATGATTTGAATGCCAAATAAAAAGAGCATGTATCTTGAAGGAGAAGAGAAATTCGGATTTTTCCTATCGATTTTTTATTTGATTGCAACAAAGATCCCATACCTTGGCGAGATTTATAAATTTGCATCAAAGGACATTGCCAGCATAGATCGCGCAAAATCCATAATTGACGTCGGCTGCGGCTCTGGAGATCTATTAATTGCCATAAGGCGGCTCAAATATTCAGGTTCACTTTATGGGATTGACCCTTCAGTGCACATGATAAACATATCAAGGCTGCGCTCAAAGAGGCTTAACATTGATTTTGCCGTTGGGTCTAGCAGAGATATACCATTCAAGCGAAAGTTTGACTTAATCGTATCATCCCTATCATTTCACCATTGGAAGGAGAAGGAGAAATCCCTTAGATATCTAAAATCGCTCCTGAATGATGGCGGAACTATAAGGATATACGAATTTGAGAAAAGCTACGTTGAACGCAGATGGTTTAGGGGCGTATCTTCCCATTCAATCAGCGAAAAGGAGATCACAAATTACGCAAAAAAATCCGGGCTTAGGGTTGTAGAATTAAAAAGGCATAAAGGAATGATAAGAGCATCATTGGCATAAAGGCATTGCCAATTAAAAATTCAAACTATCCTAAGCTCTATTCTAACAGTATCTCCATGACGCCAGAATATGTTTGCTGCGGCGATTGTATCTGCAATGACAGTATTGTCGGTTTTGAGCCGTCAAGTTGCAAAGGCAATATAGGATCTGTTCCTATTAGCTTGAACGGGAATGACGCTGAAACTTTGGATAAATTATCCCCATAGCTCATTGCCTTCAATAGCTGTATCTTTTCAACAAATATCTTGCCTTTCTCTATGTTTAGCATTCTTGAAGAGCTCTCTATCTCGACTTTTTTGCCCTTATATACAAGCACTGTCTTTGAGATCTCAAGATGTATAAGCTCCGGACTTTTTGCTACAAAATGCAGATTCAACGGCCCCGAATAATTATGCGGCGGTGCCATAAAATTTATCTTAAATTCCACTAATGCATCAGCTTCTATTTCTATTGGGACTTTTGGCTCTATTGATGTAGGTATAAACGGCTCAGATACCTCTATTTTTTCAATCGTTATGGGCTTGCTCTTCTCTGCCTTGAAGTATCCGGATTTTACGAGCATATCGGTATGCAGCTTGTTTCTAAAAGGTATCTTTAACTCTATTTGTTCCCCGTTGGATTCCAACCCTGCAAGAACATGCGTATAGCCTTGCAGTTTCAAATTTATTGCGGTTATGCGAGTTACTTTCTTTTTTTTAAATAAATTGAACATAAAGACCCTAAAATTGCTAAAGCTTTCTGCAATAATACAGCAGATAAGACCTTAACACTTATTTTATTATTTATTTATGCAACGCGCCACATACGCAGCATACGCATTTTAAATCTTATTATGCACTGCGCAAAAGGCTTTTGAGCTCAAATATTTTTTTGTATTCCCTTGAATATAAGTCTATAGCGCTCAATACATCCCCGTTAATTAAGGACAAATACGCACTGAAGGATATATAGTTTATATTATCTACTTGGCTTTGTTCTTTGGGCCTTTCGGGTATTATATAAATTTTCGATGGAAATTTCTTGTCTACGCCTCCATCAAAGTTTACGTTTCTGCCATTCTCGTTTAATATCTTATATAAGATTAAGTTTGTTTCTTTTCCAAATTCGCTCTTGTTGTCGCGGTATTGTTCATGTAGCCTGTTTAAAATGTGCTCGCGGACTTCGCCTTTAAGTTCAGACACTGCACGCACTGCACTCATGAAGCGCACTTGCATATCATTAGAACGATTTATATTCATAATATCACAGATAATTTATGTAGTAGGTTATATTTATTATTATCTTTTTGACTTTTTGCTCATTTTTATAATATAAACATCAATTTTTTTTACAAGCATAAGCCCGTATCGGATATATAATAGGGTTATTTATACATTAAATGCACTAGATGAGATTGTAGGTGTAATTATATGGAAAAAACTTTAGAAGGCAGCAAGGCACCGGATTTCAAGTTAATGGGCTCGGATGGCAAAGAGCATACGCTCTCTGAATTCAAGGGTAATTATCTCATACTATATTTCTATCCTAAAGACGATACTCCAGGCTGCACAGTTGAGGCAAAGGAGTTTAACAGCACGCTCAGCGAATTTGAGAGCAAGGGTGCACGCATAGTAGGAGTAAGCAAGGATGATCTAAAGTCCCACGAGAAATTTAAAAACAAATACGAACTGAATTTCCTATTGCTATCGGACCCTGAAAGCAAGGTAATAAAGGCATATGATGCTTATGGAGACCGCGGAATATTCGGGATGGGTACTCTACGAAAGACATTTTTAATAGACAAGGATGGTAAGATTGTAAAGGTATTTGACAAAGTTAATCCCAAAGGCCATGGCGAACAGGTATTATCGTGCATTGGATAAATTGAATGCAGCAAATAGCTGTGGTGCATTAAGTGGGCATGCTTGAAGACATATTAGAGCTTGAAAAGTTTTCACCAAGGCAGATGTCAAATGAACACAAAGCAGGCGCATTCATAAAGCGCAATTTAGATAAATGCAATGTCGCATACACTATTCAAAAGTTCAAATCATCTCTTCCAAGTTACAAGCAATATGGACTTATGGCAGACGGGGAACGCATTGACTGCATGCCAACAGCGTTGCGCTCCGGCATTATATCAGATAAAAATCTGATAAGCTCTATGGCGGTCAGCGGCAGGTATTATGAGGAGCCGAATATAAATTTCAATCCCTACTCCAATGTTATCTCTCTTGCTACGTTCTACAGGGCGCCATCGCTTGCAATAGGAAGAAAGGACGTTCAAAGAGTTATAGATGCGCAGCAGATTAAAGGACATGTACAGGTCGAAAAACGGGCACATACATGCGAGAACATATTGACAGGCAATATTAAAAACCCAAAAAGCATAGTAATCGTACACTATG
>JAJZLZ010000004.1:7883-11422 GCA_021850375.1 Microcaldota archaeon | reverse complement strand
ACACCGTTCTAAATGGTGCTGATGACGATGCATCCGGGGTTGCCATGCTGCTTGAGCTCATAAGGCGCGGGGCAGGAAAGCGCAATATGTTAGTATTTGCGGGCTGTGAAGAGCTTTCGTTTGATGAACCGATATACTGGGGCAAGGGATATAGAGAGCTTGAGCGAAAATATGCCAGATTAATGCTTTTAGCAAAAAGGATAATAGCTGTTGATATGATAGGCTCTGGAATGCCAGGAGTGGTCAGGGACCCGAAGCTCAGGCTTGCAGCATTTCCAATATCAAACCCGAATCTATTTAAAAAATCAACGGTAGTCGGCACGCTCGGACATGAATGGTTCTCGCAATACCACACAATTAACGACAAATTTTCCAACGTTAAATTGAGGTATTTAAATAAGGGATTGGATTTGGTTTCTAAAATGATTAGAACCGCAAATTAACAATTTCGTAGATGCAACAATTACAGATATCCAAGCTCTCTGAGGCGACGCTTTACAAGCTCCGTTTCATAATCCGCTTTCTTGTTTCCATCCTCGCTAAGTAGTGTACGCAGGATAAATGCGACATATCCTGAAACGGAGGGAAAGCCCGTATCTTCGATGTGTTTCTCAACCTTTTTGAAGAGTGCAGTAGGTATCGATATGCTCGTAAATTCGGTTTTCTGCGCCCTTTTCACTTTCATTAAATCATAATACTATAAACGTAAAGCTTTAAATATCTAATTATATATAATTAACAATAATTATGTATAATTATGTTATGCAGGGATTTAATGGCCGCAATAAAACCGCAAAAAACAATTCGTGAAATAGAGCAGCTCCAGAAGGAGCCCACCGAAGAGAACTGGAAGAAGGCGCTTAAAATCATTCAGAAGGGAAAATATTATTATATATATTATCCTAGCGCCCTGAAGGGAAAAATGAGCCTTTCAAGCGCATACGCAATTATATATGACAAATCTGAAAAGCCAATATTCAAAGTCCCGATACTTAAAAAAACAAAAAATAGCATAGAGGGTGCGACATCGTATCTTGTAGGGCTTGATATAAATAGAGGGATGATAAAATGAACGAACAGAATTTGCACGAACTAGAGGAGAAGTCGATATATATTATGCGCGAGGCACGATCGAAATTTGACAATCTTGCAGCTTTATGGAGCATGGGTAAGGACTCTACGGCCATGCTCGGAATTGCAAGAAAGGCATTTATGGGAAAGATACCTTTCCCTGTCATACACATAGACAATGGAATTGATTTCCCTGAATCATACAAGTTTAGAGATGAGCTAGCAAAAAAGTGGGGCATGAAACTGATTGTCGCAAAAAGTGAAATAAGAGAGGAGATGTCCGGCTTTTCATGCTGCGGCTCGAATAAGACAGATGCCTTAAAAAGAATTATGAAGGAGCACAATTTCGATGGGCTGATAGTTTCCATAAGAAGAGACGAACATGGTATAAGGGCAAAGGAGCGCTACTTTTCACCAAGGGATATGCATTTCAAATGGGACTACAAAAACCAGCCGGAAGAATTGTGGAACAACTACTCATCTAAAGAGAAGGGAGCATCCCATCTAAGGGTTCATCCACTGCTTGACTGGAATGAAATAGATATATGGAACTTTATAAAGAAAAACAAAATACCTATGAATCCGCTCTATTTCTCAAAGCATGGTTATAGGTATAGGAGCCTTGGGTGCACGCACTGCACAGTGCCTATAAAATCTAACGCCAAGAACATAGACGAAATAATAAAGGAGCTGCGCGTAACCAAAGTCGAGGAGAGAAGCGGCAGGGAACAGGATAAGGAGAAGCAATATGTCATGGAAAAACTAAGGTCTCTTGGTTATATGTGACACATAGGAGATGCAATGGAAAAATATGTTATTACAATGCTGGGGGAAAAGGATCACGGCAAGTCAACTCTGATTGGAAGCATGCTGATTGCAATGGATGCAACTACAGGAGATAGGATACGAGAGGCCAAACGTTATTCAAAAAACAATAGATTCGAACCCGCATACATACTAGACAGTTTCTATGAGGAGCGCGAGAAGGAGATGACGATAGACACTACGCGTGCGGAGTTTGCATACAACAAATCGATATACGAACTAATAGATGTTCCAGGCCATCTTGAACTGATAAAGAACATGATGAGTGGCGCATCAAATGCGGAAATAGCGATACTCATGGTGTCACTAAAAAAAGGAGAGGGTTTTAGGCCGCAAACAAAAAGGCACCTATTTTTATCGAGCATGCTTGGCGTAAAATCATTGATAGTTGCCGTAAATAAAATAGATCTTGTTAATTATAGTGAGGATGAGTTCAGCAAAATGAAGGAGAATGTTGGAGAGTACCTCAAAAAGATAGGGTTTAACAGGCCCGTAGAATACATACCAGTATCCGCATACAATAGAGACAATCTTATCTCCCACTCAAATAAAACAAAATGGTATAAGGGGATAACGCTGCTTGAGGCAATAGAGCATAGCGCCAGGCGCATGCGCAAGGATAGCTCAAGAAATAGAGGGCTTCGCGCAATAATACAAGATAGCATGATTGATGGTAAGGCTGCTACTATTTTTGCATATATCAGCAGCGGAACAATAAAGACAAACGACAGCGTGCATATAGAGCCTTTTAAAACACAGGTAAAAATAAAGGAGCTTTATGTAAAAGGCAAAAGAGTAAAGATAGCAAAAGAAGGCTCAAACATATCGATAAGATGTAACTTGAATAGCAATTTGATACAGCGAGGCGGGATAATATATGCAAATAGCCAAAAATCAGCATATTCTAGAAGCTTTAATGCAAAAATATTCTTTATACACGGCCTTTTGGACCGGCGTAGCGAGATTATAATGAACTTAAACAACAAGAAGGTCGAGGCAATTATAAGCGACATAAATGGCTTTACAAATCCATCAAACGGAAATTTTAAAGCGTTTAAAAACGTAAAAATAGTGCCAAACATTGTGGTGGACGTAAAAATGTCGCTAAAATCTCCATATCCAATAGAACGCTTCAGTGAATACGAATCGCTTGGCAGATTCACGCTCTATTCAAAGGACAAATTTGTAGGTATAGGTATTGTTAAATAGGCAAAATTTAGCGCCGTGGCAATATGAATAGTAACAAAAAAAACAAAAAAGTTGACCACAGGAAAATATTGCCATACGCTTTGCTTTTGGCAATAATTATATTTCAGCTTTTTTATATGATAAGATTTGTTCAGGGGCCATCATATTATGGAGATGACAACGCTTACACTTATTTAGCTTACATGGCATCCATTGGCCAATTTAGAGAAAGCGGCTATATATTCAGCATACGCCTGCTGCAAATATTCCCCATAGCCTTTTTTTATCATTTCTTTGGTGTTAGCGTACTGAGCAGCGCCGCCTGGGACATAGTTGCATTCCTTGCAACTGTGGTTATAGTATTTGCCCTTGGAAAAGAGTTATACAACACTAATGCAGGCTTAATTGCAGCGCTTTTATTCTCATTCTTTCCGGTTGTTGTAAAGTATGCATCA
>JAJZLZ010000004.1:0-7873 GCA_021850375.1 Microcaldota archaeon | reverse complement strand
TGATGATGTTTGCCTCTCTTTCCATGCTATGCATACTATATGGTATTAAAAAGTCATCAAGATTTTGGCTCGCTTTAAGCGGGGCATCCGTATTGGCGGCATATCTTGTAACCCCGGAAGGAGGGATAATCGGAATTGTGCTGGGAGGCTATTTGCTAATCTCCCTTGCAGCAAGGAAGATAAAAATATCTAGCATTTTATACGTTGCTATTGGCTTTTTTGCTGCTGTAATAGTCTTATTTGCTGTGAACTACGGTTTTGGGGTATCTCCACTAATAACCTTTACAGTAAACAGCCATTATTTTAGCGCATTGAACCAGCCAAACACCACAACAGCAGACAATACAAACCTTATGTATTATCCAGAGAATATGTTCCCATATAGAACAGTGAGCACGATAGGATCTTTTATTAACAGCATTACAAATCCTGTAAATGAATTTGGATGGTATATGTATGCTTTTGTTATATCAACAGCATATCTCATTTTAAAGCGCGAAAAAAAAGCGTATTTCCCATTGATATGGTTTACCTTCGGATTCTTATTCTTAGAATTCGGGCCCATGCACATAGGATTCAGCCCGTTTAGCTATATTTTAATCCACAGGCTAAACCGCTTTGCAATGCTCATAGCTGCGCCCATCGTATTAACAATATCATTTGCAATTGCAAAATTTATAGAGCGCAGGAAATCAAAATTAAAGACTGCCCGCCTGTTAATCGCATCAGCAGTGGTACTTTTTATAGTGATAAGCTCTGTTTATATCAACATGTTCTGGTATAATACGACAGTGTATGAAACATACGACCAGATGCAGATAGCTAGCTACATAAACGCGCTCCCAAATAACACCGTTGTATACAGCTCATCGGCGTTTTCCAATTTATACACGTACATGCGATTTGACAACATTAGCAGGATAAAGATATACGACCAGATATATAATTGCAGCGAGATACCAAAAGGCGTATATGTAGTCATACCAAAGTACGTTGAGCTATTTAATTTAACATACACGCCAAATCCGACAGCTTATTGCAAAAATTGGAGCTTAGTGCTATATCCCAAGATAAACTCGTCTTATCCTAGCTCCATAACAGCTCCTGGAATTCCAATGGAGGCAGATTTATATTATACTTAACGCATATAGACATATGTGCTTTGCATGGGCTTATTTCTTCTAATAGACATGGACTACTTCTTTGCTGCATGCGAGGAGCTGCGCCATCACGAATACAAAGACAAAGCACTTGTGGTCGGAACGTCGAGTAGTGAGAATAAGGAGAAGGGTGTTGTTCAAACATGCAACTACATTGCGCGCCAATACGGTATACACAGCGCCATGTCCATTTCAGATGCGCTTAAGCTAAACCCTAACCTTACATATCTAGCTTCAGACGAGGCATACTATGAACAGATTTCGCACAAGCTAGAGCATCTTATACGCTCACGGAATCTTCGTATGGAGGTAATGAGCATAGATGAAATTGCTATTGAGACAAATAATGACAACTACGCAGAAGCGCTCGCGCTTGCAGAGAGCATAAAGGAGGAGATAAACAGCAATTTAGGCCTGCCCTGCACGATAGGGGTTAGCAGCGCAATTGTTTATGCCAAAATGGTCTGCGACGCATACAAGCCAAATAAAATAGGGGTAGTTAGGCGCGAGGACCTTGTTAATTTCATAAAAGACAAAGAGGTTAAAGCAATAATAGGGGTTGGCGATAAGACAACAAAACGCCTAAGTGAGATGGGCATTGAAACCATAGGGCAGCTAGCCAAATCAAATCCTGCAAATCTTATAGCAAAGTTTGGTAAGTTTGGGGGCGAACTATCGCTGATTTCACGCGGGGAGATGGTTGATAGAATACATCCAGACCAAAAGAAAATATCCATAAGCAGGGAGCGCACCATAGATCAAAGCCTTGGGATTGATGGTATAGAAATGGTAATGAAGCGCCTAACAGAAGAGGTCATAGCCGAAGTTAAGGAAAATAATATGAGTTTTGGCAGTGTATCCGCAAAGGTCAAGTACATAGATTTCAGTTACAGCATGCGCACCAAAAAACTCAGCGTCCCAACCGACTCTTTAGATGTTGCATATAGGTATTCAATTGAGCTGCTTAAAGCGCTAATGAAGGACAATAAAGTGCGAAAGGTAGGTGTTAGAGTATCGGAACTTAAAGAGAATTCTAATCAAATGCGCCTGTGATTTTATATACGCAGCAGATTATTCATTCTCATTTAGATATGTCCTTGCCTCAAGCGCTGCCTTGACTCCGCTTGCTGCGGCAGTTGCGGCCTGCTTGTATACATGGTCTACGACATCTCCTGCAGCAAAAATCCCAGGTATTTTTGTTTTTACTTCTTCAATAGTATTAATGTAGCCCTTTTCATCTAGGCTCAATGCGCCTTTTACAAAATCCGTGTTTGGATAATGACCTATTGCGACAAATAGACCATCGGCTTTTAGTTCGCTTTCCTGCCCGTTCTTTACGTCCCTTATTTTAACCCCACTAACTTCATTTAGTCCCAAGACCTCATCAACTGTCGCGTTTAATATTATTCTTATTTTTGGGTTTTCCCTAACCTTCGCCTGCATTATTTTGCTTGCCCTAAACTCTTCGCGCCTATGCACCAGCGTTACGCTCTTTGCAAATTTGGTCAAAAACAAAGAGTCTTCCATTGCCGTGTCTCCCCCTCCAACCACCACCACATCCTTGCCCTTGAAAAATGGGGCATCGCATGTAGCGCAGCTGCTTACTCCCTTTCCGATAAGTCGCTTCTCAGAGTCTATTCCGAGCCATTTAGACGATGCACCGGTGGCAATTATTACTGAACGCGACAAATATTTTGTATCATTCACATATACTGCATATGGGCTTGATGAAAAATCAACCCTGGTCACATTATCATCGATAAATCTCGTTCCAAACCTCTCTGCCTGCTTCCTAAACAGCTCCATTAGCTGCTGCCCGTCAATCCCGTCCGGAAAGCCCGGATAGTTATCAACTATGGAAGTTAACATTAGCTGTCCGCCTTTATTAAATCCGCTTATCATTAAAGGATTAAAGCTCTCCCTTGCGGCATATACAGCAGCAGAGTATCCCGCTGGCCCGGATCCTATTATTATAATATTTTCAATCTCCATGGCATCCACTGATATATTTATTGTGCTTTAAATTTATTAACATATCTGCAGTCAAATATGCCATGGAGTATCACCATAGCCGACATATTATATACGAAATAAATCCAAAGGGATATAAGATTCAATCAAGATTAAGATATAATTTATACTACCACGGGATTTGGCGCCCGTGGTTAAAGTGAGGCAATGTTTTTTGGAAAAAGAAACGATTTAAATCCTATGGACGAAAAGGCGATCTTAGCATTTTTAGACGATATAGTTAAAACTGAGATGCAAGATCTTGAAAAAAACGGCAGGGAGATAGAGACAAAGATGCAAAACTTAACTATCAGGTTTAAAGCCGCCTGTGATCAATTTGAAAACCTTTCTTCGGAGCCGAACACCGAAGAGATATACATGCCGAACGTCAATTCGATAAAATCTCAAAAGAGAGCCTACGCCGGAGTTTTAAATAACATAATAGAAACAAAAATAGTTGACAAAAGCATTTCAAACCCCTATGAGAAATACGCCGCAATGCTCACAACTATTGCGGATGTAAAAAATAGGGTATTAAAGACCAACACCGCATTCAAGCAGGTAATATACGCATACGCAGAAAACACAAAAGAGTTCAAGAATATGATTTTTGAAATGGAGAAGTATGAGATAGCATTAGGGAATAGCGTTGTTAAAAATAGGGATAAATACGATAAGTACATTAAAGTCAGAGATATTGCATCTAGACTTCTAGACGTTTCAACTGAGATTTTACAGGCGCAAGAAAGTACCAATAATGTAGCGCCTGATATTAAAAAGGTTCCAGAAGAAGGTCTATATTTGCGCAAGAAAGAGCTTTTAGGCGAAATAGACGCAAAGAATATTGAGCTCTCTAAACTGCGCAAAGAGATATTTGAAATGAAAGCCGTCATAACATCAATGCTTATGCCGCTTCACAAGGCTTCTAAAAAATTTGACCATAAATCAAACGGAAAACTGCGCCTAAGTGACTACATTTTAGACCCTATTGGCCACATAGTAGATGAGGCCAGCCTAAATGATATGATAGGCATGCTAAAAGCATTGAAAGAAGAGCTCTTATTAGGAGAATTAGGCACTAGGCCAATTAGTGATATGGCAGAGAGCATCGATGCAATTATATCTTACAATATGCTTCTAACTACAACCGCCATACGCCGCCTTATGAGTGACGAACAAAAGGTAATAGATGAGACGCGAAAAGTACAAGCAGAGCTAAATAGCATAAATCTTGCAGAAGAGCAAATATCAAAAATTGCCAACGATGCGAAAAGGCGCGCAGAGTACATAGACGAACTCAAAGGCCGTAGAGTCAAGATTGTATCTGATTTAGAAAGTGCATTTGAAAAACAATATAACAAGCGCATAAAAATAGTATAAAATTCAGCTTTATTTGCGCAGAAGATCAACAGAGGAGTTTAGCCTTGACTTTGCCTCATTAGATACCAGGCTATTTTTATCTTCAGCTAATCTCCTTATTACATCCATAGGCACATTGGGATTTAAAGTAAGATTTGCCCGTACGCGCCATTCGTCATTTGAAAGAGCGCTTATATGAGCAGGATCTGTTGCCACTAGAGCATAAATAGAGCGTATGTTATAGTATGGATGCGTGCACAGTATCTGTGACAATTCTTTGTTTTCTGATAGCTCTTGAGCTACATGGACTGGAATAAAATGAAGTCCAATTCTATTCCTATCGCTAGAGAGTATTTTTGTATAATAGTCTATTGGGTCTATTGCCAGAGTGCCTTCAATTGATTTTTCCATATAGTATAACTAATGACAAACAAATAAATCCTTTTCCTGCAAAGATGCCGCTTGTGTTCATATTTATTTCTCAATTTCCACTACTTTTATCCAAAATATCAAAGTCTGTCCCGCAAGCGGATGCGATCCCTTTTTTGTACCATAAGCGTTCTCCGGAGCTACAGTCACAGTCTTTTCCTGGTTTAGCTTCATGCCAACTACCGCATCGTCAAAACCCTTTATCATCTCTCCTCCCCCAACCTTGAATTCGAGCGGACCACGGCCTTTACTCTGGTCTATTACCTGCCCACTGGTCAAGCTTACCATATATTCAACCTTTATCCTATCCCCTTTAGAAACAATCTCGTCCATAACAATCACTCAAATTTATAGTTTACATTATATAAATTGATATTAACACCTACATACTTGGGAATGTGCGCAACTAAATTAAATTTATTTGAAGCTAGAAAAGAGGAATTAACGGGTTATTTTTATCCCTTCGAGATCCTCTAAGTATTTCTTTCCCGCACCTTCTAAGAAATACTTCCTTGCAGGTTCAAGCATACTTACAAGATACCCTGCGACTGCCTCCTTCATATCCATCGGATGTATATCTCCACTCTGATATGCATTTTGCAGATCATTTTGCGTTTTATAAGTCTTTGTTGTATTTTTCTTTTTATTTACTATTTCAAAATCCGCCTTTTTCCTTATTAGGTATGGCCAGACAATATAGTTTGATATATCCATTATTGGATTAAGATTTACCTCCTTCATTGGGCAGAACGCGCCCATTATTTTCTTTCGAATTGCTTCCTCGCTATCGTGTATAAATACCGCACTCTCAGGCTTTGATTTAGACATTTTAACATCTATTAGCTGTTGATCTAATAGCTCCCTGTTCTTCTCGTTTTTTGCAGCTATTATGTTTAGCCTCTGCTCCTCTGTCATGTGTATGCCGGTTAGAAGATGGTGGTGCACAGCAACAGGTTCATATCCGAATTCCTTTGACACATCCAGCGCAACCACGTGCGCCTTTCTCTGATCCATCCCCGCATGTGCCAAATTAACCTTTTGGCTGTATATGTCGGCAACCTGCATAGGTACGTATAACATCTGGCCCAAGCTCACCGATTCGCCCTCCTTTCTTCCAGCCACAGTTATACTCCTTTTTGCCCTGGCAAGAGACATGCTTTTTGAAATCTTTATAACATCTTCAAGATACTGCGAGCCCAGCTTTGCATAGAGTTCAGAGCCCATTACAAAATTCAGCTTCTCCGAATCACCGCCGACGGCCTCAAGCGACTTTTTAAGGCATTCTTTAAAGTACGTGCCGCCTATCCTTCGTATGTCGGTAAGATCGCCCCCCAACTTCTTGTTTATCCATGTATGATAATCAGCTAGGAATATGTTTGTTTCCGCCCCCGCCTCCTGAAAATCGGCTACCTTCTGCATTGACAAAAGCCCCGTACCAAAATGCACAAATCCTGATATCTCAAATCCTATGTAATGCCTTATGCTGAGCCCTTGCGCTATGTGCTTTTTCATCGTTTCCTCTGTAAGAAGCTCTTCTGTTGGCGCCCTCTTAATTAGCTCGATTTTATCTTCCATAAATACCGCATTATTTTATTGTGTATAATCTATATAAGCCCTTCTCTGCAAATTGTTTTTTTTAACATTAGACATAATAATTATTATTTTAAATTCCTAGAATATTTATTATAAGAGTTCATATTTTTAGGAAGACCATCTTATTAAGTACCGTATTTTTAGCATGCAACGCCCCAATCTACTCTTTTGATATTAAAGCATCCATTTACTAATATCTTATCTTTCAGCCTGGTTAATTTTATCGCAATAATCCCATTATTATGTACTCATTTTCAGGCCTCTCAAACGCGCATACATACCTGCTCCAATCAAGTTGTAAACAACTTTCACCGCCAATCAGGACAGTTTTGAGTGATTTTCACATTAAATATTGAGATAAGAATCTCAATCTGCGCTGGTAAAAGTCAATTTGACAAATCTGGTTAGATCAAAAAGTTAGAGAACCTGCTACTCAAAGTGGCAAGGTTAAATCAAATATTAAAATTTAAAGGATTTGATATTTGCTCAGCTACAATAGATTTTTTATTAGAATTATTAGGAGAATCAATAGTTTCAAGGATTTTTTATATCTATCCACATGGAAACTTTATTTCAATTAGTGTTTTATGATCCTTAATTCAGACTTTTCATCTTCAATTTTCAAGGATGCAATTCCACCTATAGGAAAGGTTATCATTGGATATGTATGCCCAAAATCAACATTAGCAAGTATTGGTATATTTCCTATGTCTTTTGTAGATATTATGGTTTCGAGAACCTCTTTAGTAATTGCACTTTCTGATTGCATACGTCCTATAACTATGCCCCTTATTTCTTTTGCGTGTGGCTGATGTAATAATGATTGTAAATCCCTATCGAAAAGTAGTTTGTTGCTGCCATCATCATCTTCTATAAATAAAATGCTATTTTTTAGGCTCGGCATAAATTTTGTACCATGTAAAAGATTGAAAGTACAAAGATTTGCTCCGAGTATCCTGCCTCTCGCATTACCTTTTCTAATAATCCAATTTCCCTCGTTTTCCAGTGATAGTACTTTTTCTTCTTTAGAGCACCATTCTGTAGAAACTTTTGAAGGTTTTATGCTAAAGGGTTTACTTTCGAAAAGACATTTTAAAAAATAATTCTTAGTATAATTTAGATCGTGGGAATAACCGAAGGAGAAAAAGTGTGGCCCTGAATAGGTAACCACGCCTGTTTTTCTGAATATTGCATTTTGAAGCGCAGTTATATCGGAATAACCTACTAAAATCTTAGGATTATTTTTAATGAGATCATAATCAATGTAATCAAGCAATTGGTTTGAGTTATAGCCCCCTATAACAGTCATTATAGCCTTGACA
>JAJZLZ010000062.1 GCA_021850375.1 Microcaldota archaeon | reverse complement strand
GTTTATGAAGTTTAATCACGTCTATGGCGCTGAAGCGAGCGTTGAGGGATTTTCAGGATATTTAACTGAGCTTCTTATTGCAAAATACGGGTCTTTCTTTAACGTGCTCTATGCGTTCTCGTGCCCAGAGCTGCCGCTTGTTATAGATGATCTAAATTTAAGGAAAAATTCAATGCCAAAAAGCAACATAGTAGGTAAATTTGAAGCTCGCAATATAATTGTTTTAGACCCGACAGACGATAACAGGAATGTGGCGGCAAGCGTTTCAAATGAGGCGATGGCAAAATTCTCACTCTCATGCAGGCGAATGCTAAAAAATCCGGATATAAAAAGCTTTTTTGGGCCAAAAATATTTGATATAAACTCATCAGATAAATTGGCATCTCTTGCAAGTGCAAGCGGGCTGGACGTATTTGTTATAGTATTTTATGCAAAGCGCATATCAAAGGAGATTATTTGGCAACAAACCAGGCGAATCTCAAATGCCATGCGCCAATACCTTGAAAAGAGTGGAGTTTATGTAAGGTTTATGTTCCAAGAAGCATTTGAAGATGGCAGTGTGCTTGTGTTATTAAATGAGCATGATAACATGGCGCCTAAAGTGGCAAAAGGCCCAAGCGTATTTATTCCTGATGCCTTTGAGCGATTTAGCGCGGCACATAAAGGATCAATTTTTAAGATCTTGGAGGGAGATGTTGTATATTCAGTTGAGCGCAGGGAGAAATATAAAACTGAAGATATTATACGCAGATTTTTGAAGAATTTTAATGTTCCTAAAAACCTCTTGCGCAAGCCCGCAAGAATCTATAAAAACAATGTCCCTGAAGAATACGCCAAATTGGCATGGCGCGCATTTATATTGAAGAATGCTTAGGCTCTAAAGCATACATAAATAGCAGGGCCTAAAACCCATAGCTTTTATCTTCGTTTGCAAGCTCCACTAGCTCATCTAACCTCCCATGCTCAGTGCTGTTGGGCTTAGCTATTGGATTTTTATTTGCGACCGATTTGATATAGCTAATCACGTACTCCTTCTCCTGCTCGTCCATTACAGAGTATGTCTGCTCCCACCTCTCCTTCGCCCCAACAAAGCAGTAGTCGATGGCCTCGGAGACAATATTCTCCCTTATTTTCTCCTTGTTATATCCTCTACTCTCAAGCCTTGCTATTAATTCCTTGAGGCGCGAGCGGATTACAATTACCATGTCTAAATTGATAAGCAATTCCTGCAGCAGGTGCCCTACAACCAATATAACCTCATAATCTGCGCGCCTTTGCTGTATCTCGAGGTTTATTTCATTGGATAACTCCTCTAACTTTACTATCTTAGAGCCGTTCCTATCAACTTCGGTATATAGTTTTTTTCCCTCTACAATATCGTTTATTTCTATAATGTATGTATGTTCTATCTCATCTGATATGCGCTTTGCGAATGTGCTTTTGCCGGCCGCAGGGGTCCCGGTTATGCCGACTATCAGCGCATTGTTTTCGTTTTTGGCTATATTATAACCCTTTTACTGAATTGTATGCCTCTTTTAGCATCCTATTTATCTCGGATCTGCTCTCTTTCAAAAGCACGATGCTCATCTTAGGCGCATATACTCCTAAAACATAGTCTTTTTTTCCGCAAAACAGCCATCTCCCTGCAGTATAGTCGTCATAATGCCTGCTGATGTCTACGATGAAATTTGAAGATTCGATGATTTTTTCTATGAAATGCGTCGTGCTATCATCCATCCATCCGACGTAAAACTGGTCCTTGTTTGCATAGGATACCTCAGATGAGGCAGGCTTAAGTATCGGAACGTCGTTTTGCTTTGCGTGCGCGGATATATAGCTGCTAAACCTCTTTGACATCTCGTCTGTCTTAACCGCATGGTCGTGAAGGTCTTTTGCCTTGTTAGAAACTCCGCCTATAATCGAGTCGATCTCAGACATTACAAAGTTAGATATTTCGAGTATCTCCTTATCCGAGCCCGATCTTTGCACGTAATTTGAGGGGTTTTCAATAACTTCAAATACGGATGTCTTAAACCGCTTCTTGACGTTTTTGTCTATCCTCTTAAGCAACTCTTCTGTGTAGCTTTCCATATCTCCACCACATACATACTTTTATAGTTAGTTATAAATTAATATACCATGGATGCAGAAGATGAGGCGCGCATACGCATGCGAATAGAAAAGGACATAGCGATGTTCGAGAAGAACATATCAGCAATAGATAGGTCGTGCAAGTATAAGAAAATAATTGATCTCTCTGAGATGTATGCATCGGATTCGCGCAGCTACCTAAAAAAGTGCGATTATTACACATCGTTTTCCTGCATAAGCTATGCGCACGGGCTGCTTGACGCAATAGTTTTGATTTTAGAAGTTGAAGATAATGTACACTGAAGGGCTTGCAAAGATATATAACGTGAAAGGGGCATTTTTAAATCCTCTTGGGCGGGTGTCAAGGGACATAAGCACCGCGTATGTCAATTTTATTGCAAATAGCGATTCAAAAATTCTAGATGCGACCGCCGCCACGGGAATTAGAGCAATAAGGTACTATAAGGAGTCTAACTCTAGAAATATCTGCGCGATAGAGATGAATAGAGTGGCGTATTTAGATCTGGTTAAGAATCTAAAAAGAAACAAGATAACAAAGGGAATAGAGCTGAAAAATATTGATCTGCAGCGCTTTGCAAA
>JAJZLZ010000048.1 GCA_021850375.1 Microcaldota archaeon | reverse complement strand
CAATCGTATGTAATCCGGGACTGTATCCATCGCTCGGTCTATCATGTTTACAATGTCCTCTCCATTCATATCAGGGGATCCGAATCTCCTTCTCAATTTTAATATCTGCTCCAGGCTAAGAGTTTCACCGTATGAATCTTTTATATAATCACGGGCCTCGACCAGACTTGCTATCTGATCCAGGCTTTCCCCAACTTTAAGCAAATCAAACACTTTTGTTGCAGATATCCTTTTGGTCTCTACTGACAAATACCGTATATCCTCAATAGTAGCCTTTGTTAGAACAATTCCCCTACGCTCCAGAGAGTCTACATGCCTGAGCAGTCTTTTAGGGTCCCTAAATCCTAGCCTTGCAGTAGTGTTTGCAATTTCTGGCGTTATTGCAACGTTGCGCTCCATACGCGCTATAGAAGTATTGCTTGACATATTTATCACGCATTTAATTTGAATATTTACGTATATAAAGGTTTGTAGATAGGTTTAAAAACATACTTATTGCATGAAAATTGCTTATAAAAATGAATCTCTCTGATTGTTATAGTATTTGTTTGCTATTTTGATTATCTGTTCTGATTTTATTCGCCTATTAACTGTATTATTACCTTCCTTTTTCTCTTTATCAGATCAAAGTCTAATAGCACTATGTCTATTCCATCCTCCATAAAAAGCTTTTTGTTGCCAAAAGGAACGGTAACGCTTGGGCCCAAGAAGGTCGATCGTATGTGGCTATGTCCATTCACGTCTGCACCCACACCCTCTGAATCAGCGACAGTGTGGTGGTGGTCATAGTCCACATTTGAAGGAGCTATTCGCTCAAGGGCCTGCTCCATCTCCTTGACGCTCTCGCTATTGAATTCCATCGTGCTCAAACTTGCAGTTGAGCAGCCAACAAAGATTGTGGCTATGCCGTCATTTATCCCAGACTTTTCTATCGCCTTCTCGACCTCATGGGTCACTTTCTCTATAACCATGCCTTCCTTGTCCTTATTTACGAATATCTCTATTGTCTTTACAGCCATAAAATCAACCTATTCTTATTCTCCTACTATCTGCAGCACAACCTTTCTGCGGCGCACGTTTTTACCAAAATCTATTAGCACAATCTTTTGCCATATGCCAAGCATTACCCTATTATCCCTAAATGGTATTGTTATGCTCGGGCCTATCAGTGCATTTCTCGAGTCGTGCCTTTTTTGATTGTTAATCTGCACAATTGAGGACTCATTAGACTTTAATCTAACCGAATTGCCCAGCTTTTCTAAGGCCCTTCTCACATCATTTTTCATGCCAGGCTCATACTCCATTGTGCTGATGCAGGTGTTTGATGTTATGACATGCACAACGGCAAGGCCACTGTTCATGCTCGAATCTACAACTGAGTGCTCCACGGGCCTAGTTATATCAAGCATCTCCATATCGTTTTCTGATTTGTCGAAGTTGAGCTCTACTGTTTTTACTTTCATGATTCTCACAGAGTAGTTCTTCTATATAGGTTATTAAAACCCTATTTCTTAACTACGTCCTTAAACGTATTTGTCCTAATTTTATACGTCAGCATTATATGCAGCATACTATGCGGGCAATATAACATTTTCATTGTGCCATCTCAAAAAATTCTTTATATCTGGAAAGCTCATGTCCGCCTCGCGGCACTGCTCGCGGGATTCTCCGTTGATATGCACCGTGAATATTCCAAGATCTGATGCTGCGGCGATGTTTTGCACCGAATCGTCAATTAATATGGTGTCTCTTGGCGCTGCATTAAATAGATCCATTGTGATGCGATAAGACCCCTTCTCCGGCTTGCATGTGCCACCCATGTGCTCCACGCCAACGATTTTATCAAAGCAGTGGGCAACACCGCTTTGCTGCAAAACGCGCCGAACGTGCTGCGCAGAATTATTTGTTATTATCACGTTTTGAATGCCTAAATATTGCAGCCCCCTTAGCTGCGGCCCGATTTCGTGCGCATGGCCATTATGCATATGCACGTATTTTGAAGAGTCAAGTATGTGGCTGCAGATAGCTTCTATGTTCATGTGCGGATAATGCTTATGGACAATAAGCGCGCTGCAGGTTGCTAAATTAGGGTTCTCATCTCTTAGCTGCACATATATTTCTCTTGCCTTATTCATTGGAACATTATCTATCTTGGAAATTAATTGATATGACTCCCTTAAAAATCCCTTTATATCATCCCGTGTCGGCGCAGGCACCATTACGCCATCATAGTCAAATGCCCAAAGCCGCCTGTGGGCGAGCTCCTTGGCATTTCTTTCATTGTCTTTGCCGATGGCTGCGGGCGCATAATTTGCCCTCAATTTAGATTGCATAATATCACGCTAGATATTGGCCGTGCATAGTATAATAAACTATGCGTTTTCATTTTGCCCTGTATTTGCAAGCTCTAACTTGCATTCGAATCAAAAAATTGCTATGAGCGCTTATTATAGAGGATTTTAACAAAGATATTTAAATTAAGAATATAAAGCTGTATAAATGGTGCATTCGACTATGCGAATAAAGAGGACTAGTACGGCGCTTTCTGCGCCTGCGCATCTCGCTCTTATACCTGATGGAAACAGGCGCTGGGCTAGAACGCACGGCATATCGCTGCTAGACGGATATCAAAACGGAGTTAAAAAGTTCGTATCCTTTAGCATATGGGCAAAAAGTTTTGGAGTAAAGACACTGACAGTTTGGGCGCTTTCTACCGAAAATGTCAAAAACCGCAGCAGGGCGGAGCTTGCGATACTGTTCAATTTATATTACA
>JAJZLZ010000034.1:15840-17696 GCA_021850375.1 Microcaldota archaeon | reverse complement strand
ATTATACGCGGCGTATTCAACCAGGGAGATAAAATAGTGATAAAGCCCGGTATAAAGCAGGGCTCAAAGTCCAAGCGCGAGACATATGAGGCGATAAAAACTAGCATTATAGATATGAGCAGCGGATCTGAGAAGCTCTCCTCTGCGCAGCCTGGAGGCCTAATAGGCGTGTCCACGGAAATAGACCCGTCGTTTGCCAAAGCCGATGGGCTGGTTGGAAACGTCCTTGGAATTGAAGGCATGATGCCAGAGTCCGTTGGCAGAATATCAATAAAATACGTAAAATTGAGCAGAAGCGATATAGCAGTGCAGAGCATGGCGGAGAATGAGATGATGGTTTTGGGCATAGGCACGGCAACGCTTCTTGGTTATGTGCGAAAGGTCAAGCGCGACACAATAGAGTTTGAATTAAACAAGCCCGTATGCACGGAAAAGGGCGCAAAGGTCGCGGTGATGCGCACCATATCAAAGCGCTGGAAGCTAACAGGATATGGAATAGTAGTATAAGCGCAAGCAGATTGATTTTTGATTATTTATCAAACCTTATTTTTGGCCCATTTGGCGTGTCTTCTATTGTTATGCCGTATTTTTCCTTTAATTCGATCCTTGCGGCATCTGCGCCCTCAAAGTCTTTGGTATTTCTTGCGGCATTACGTATCTCTATTAGCTTTCTCGCATCTTCTGGTATTGTGTTCTTTTTGTCTATGCGCTCGCAAATGCCGATTCGAAAAATGAAATCAGCATGCCTAAGCATATCAACTGACGCCTTCGCCCCGTTTATACCTATCTCTTTTCTTTCAATTGATGTGTTCATTAACGACACTGCCTCATGCATCAATGCAAAGGCAGCTGGCGTATTCAAGTCATCTTCTATTGCTTGGTCGAATTGGCGCTGCAGATCTAAAATTCTGTTAATTATTGCTAAATCATCCCTTTCAAAATTTATTTCCTTTAAGCTATCTATTGCAAGGTATATCCTGTTTAAGGAATTCTCAGCAGAATCTAGCGATTTAAGCGTAAAATTAATCTCGCTTCTATAGTGGCTAGAGAGCAGAAGGTACTTGTATGCCGCTATAGAATGGCCCATTTTCTTCAAATCATCTATTGTGTATATATTGCCTTTGGACTTTGACATCTTCTTTCCATCCACTATCAGAAAATATGTATGGAACCAGTAGTTGACAAACTTTTCGCCGCTCGCGCCTTCAGACTGCGCTATCTCATTTGTATGATGAATTGGTATGTGGTCTATGCCTCCGCAGTGTATGTCAAAATGTTTTCCTAAATAATGCATGCTCATAGCGCTGCACTCTATATGCCATCCTGGAAAGCCCCTGCCAAACTGCGAATCCCATACCATCTCCGTTTCATCTCCCTTTGCAAATCTCCACACCGCAAAATCTGTTATATTCCTAAGGCCTTTGGGGCGCTCAACTCGCGCCCCTGCCTTAAGATTCGAATTCAGCTCGTTAAAGTCCATTCCGCTAAGCCTGCCGTAGTCCTTGAACTTAGATGTATCAAAATAGACGCCGTTTGATGCTTTGTACAAATATCCCTTATTATTAAGCTCTTTGATCAACTCTAGCATCATTCCAACATGCTCTGATGCTTTTACGATTTTAGTCGGCGCGCTAAGCGACAAATCTGCGATGTTGCTATAAAATATTTGTGTGTAAAACTCAGATATCTCCTTCATGCTCTTGTGCTCTATTGCGGCCTTTGCGCGCACCTTGTCTTCACCTACATCGTCATCGCCGATGTTGTGCCCTACGTCTGTTATGTTCATTACGTGCGTTATTGCGTATCCGCGCTGAATGAGCGCGAGCTTCAATAAATCCTGTATAACATAAGTGCGA
>JAJZLZ010000034.1:14778-15830 GCA_021850375.1 Microcaldota archaeon | reverse complement strand
AAGTGCGAAAATTGCCTATGTGCGGATAGAAATAGACCGTCGGCCCGCAGGAGTAGATGCCTATGTGCCCTTTGCGTATCGGCACAACCAGCTCTTTTTGCCTGCTCAGCGTATTGTATATGCGCATTAATCTCACTTCGCTTATATCTTTTTATTAGATACTGATTTATTTGTTTTGTAAATTAATTGGGCGCAACACAGAAGCGGTGTAAAAATAAATTAAACATTAGCATTGCATATTTGCCGTTTTTAGGTCTGTTTTTCATACGCCTTTTTCTCGTATATTCTGTTTGTTAATAAATCTATTGCAATCGCGTCTTTTGCCATGCCAATTTCTGGCGGCATACTATCTCCTATCACTACTATAGAAGTGCCAATAGAAGACCACGCCAATAGCTTATCGTCAAAGCAATCGGAGATTATTACATCAGGCAGCATCCTGTATCTTTTAATCGATTCAACTGGCCCCTCGTCTATAAAGCTATTTTTATATGCGAATGTGTTAAATTGCCTGCCGGATGAGATGTTTTGGCACTCTAATGGCAGCATAAGCACATACGATTTCCCTATTGCAGAGATTATTTGGTCTATTATAGAAATGGAATTTTGAGTGCATATAAATACATCCTGCCCCTGCCTTATTGCTTTTGATATGCGATCTGAAAAATTTGACTTATTTTGCCCATAAAATTTATCGCCTGTTTGGTTTTGCTTTCTTGCGATCTTTATTTTTGTGCCTCGCGCACTTTTTGAGAGTAAGATGTCAAATGCAAACTCCAAAAAACCTATGTTTTGCTCTATAAATTTGCGGCATTTTTTAACGTCGAATTTAATATTGCTATCAAGCCATTTAAGGCCAATATAAACCTTTAGCCTAGAATTATTGGAAATTGAAATTGCGCTAATATTCAAATTGTCCTCTAATATCATGCTGAGCCTGCCCGCATAGCACATTTCATGAACCACAAATTTAGAAACGTTTTGTGCATTGTCTATGTGCATCATAGCGCACTGCGCAATTGCCCTGCGCTCCACTTCCATAGGAGATAGGT
>JAJZLZ010000034.1:0-14768 GCA_021850375.1 Microcaldota archaeon | reverse complement strand
GCCTCTATCCTCTCCACTGCCTTCACGTCCCTTGCGCTTAGGCGCCGCAGCACAATTTGCGCCAACTTTTGCCTTTGCTTGCGCTTAATTTTGTCAATGCTCCATGTAAAAATCTTACAGCGACTTAATATGTCCATAAAATATCACTTATATTAATATACATAATTATTTATTTAGATAAATATTTATAACTTAAAGTATAATAATATTTTATTGGGGGCTAAAATTCCACGCCATTACAAATGTATTTAAGCTTATAACCACAATTATCATTGATGTCCAAGAAAGAAACCGAGAAAGACGAGATATGGGTCTTAAGGAAGATATTAAGCAGGCCCAACTATGCAGTAATATCACTATTGCTGCAGAAGTCGCCAAGAACCACAAAGGAGCTCTATTCAATACTGGAAAAGAAGTTTACAAGAAAAACGCTCATCATAACGCTAAGGGAGCTATCACTAGACCACAACGTAATACAGCCAACCCATATAAGAACAGACAAAGGGTATGGGCTAGGATATAGACTGAACCCGAGGATAAAGGAGATAGCAAAGAGCATACAGAAGTTTTCAAAGGTTGTCGAAGGCATAAGAGACGTATAATTAAGCTGCTTCAAAATCAATAATTCCTATTCCTTTAAGCTTACCTTCTTTTGCAGATTAAACATCTCTATTATCTCCGATGTCGTCGTAGCATCTTCCGGCTTTTTATCCTCTCTAAATAGCTCCTCGCCAAAGAGCCTGGGGAACCTTAAGGCATATCCTGTCTCTATGCCGTCACTGTCGATTGATCTGCCGCATGTGTGGGTCGGAGACCTTGTTATCTCGTCAGCATTTATTGTGACAACATGCATTGGATATACCCAAAAATCCGGTTTTATTATTGAATCAACTCTCGCTGGCTTTTCTTTTACGCATTCCTTTGAGAGGCTGTTTTGCAGATATGCCATCTGCTCTTCGCTAAAGCCACTCCCTATTCTAGAAACTGTCTCAAATACGTCACGCTCAGGGTTGTATACTGCGCAGAGCAGGCCGCCGAATTCGAACTCAGCCCTATTGCCTCTTCCAAGGAAATAGCCTACTATCACAAGATCTAGCGTATCACTAAGCTCTCCTCTGTAGCTTCTTTTGAGCTTTATCCATGAGAATTTCCTGGCCCCTGCGATATATGGCGCATTCATGTCCTTTGCGACTATACCTTCAAGCCCGCTAGAGATAGACTCTTTGAAGAACGCCTCTAGCTTTTTTGGATCACGTATAATCTTCATGTTGGTCGGGCGTATTATTTTGCCCCTGCCAAATATCTCTTCAACTACTCGCCTGCGATCTTTATATGGCCTTGAAAGCATGTCTTCTCCATTCAAAAATAGCACATCAAATACCATTAAGTGCAAAGGCAGCTCTATTGCCTTCTTTTTTATGTCGTGCTTTCTCTTTCTCTGTATTGTTTGCTGAAAAGGCAGAAATGATTCAGCGGCCTCGTCATAAACCAGCGCCTCTCCCTCAAATATTATGCTCTTAACATCTGCTTCGTCAATCGCCGCCTTCGCGATGTCCGGAAACATTTGCGTAGTGTCTTCGAGGCGGCGGGAATAGAGCTTTATGCGCCCGCCATCCATATGCACCTGCGTGCGAAATCCGTCATACTTCTGCTCAACAGCAGCCTCTCCTCCCATGCGCTCTAATATCTCCTCTGGCGTGACTAGGCGCTCCGCAAGCGCCGGGCGAACGGGCTTAAACAATTTGACCTTCATATTCTCTATGGAATTTGGTCCTAAATTGACCAATTCATAGGCAACAAGCCCCAAGTCGCATGATATGTTGTATGCGCGCTCTATGTGCTTTTTAAACTCCCTATCTCCTGTATATGCTATTGATAAGGCTTCTATAATCGTAGAATCTCCCACGCCAAGGCGCAGTATGCCAAGAGGGTATCGCACGAGGTATCTTGCCTCTATTGGCGATGATGAGGATATCATCTCCGCTAGCATTTTGAGCTTTTTGTCCTTGCTTCCAGAACCTGATGTGTTCGCTATTGCGAGCATATTTTTGTATATCTCAATGACTTCGTATTTTCTGCTATGCATCTTTGCTCGCTTATGGTTAGACACTAAAGCCTCTGCCGCGCTGCCAAGGTCTCCAAACTTTCTAAACTCCACTTCGACCTGCTCTCTATCGCATGCGGTTGCCATGGCTATTGCTTCTGTCATTATCTTCTCCGCAACTCCGAATTCCGAAGATTCAAAAGGTGGTGCGAGTATGCCCTGCGTTATATATACTATGGCGCGCACCTCGTCTTTGTGCGCTGCTTTGAAGGCATCAGAGAGGATTTCCATCATTGATAAGCGCGAGGATACCCCTTCAAGCTTTGCATAGAAGTTTGCCAGCTCTTCAAATAACAAAGAATCTCCCATATCTCATGAAATCAGCAGGAGCTCGATGACTTGGATATCCAGCTGCAGCCTATTTCGCCATTACAATTATTGTTTCCAAAGTCCGAGAAATTATCGCTCTGCGAAGATGTCGAACTGCATTGAAGCCCTGTTGATGATGTCTGCAAATTGTTGTTCTGGAATAATCCGGCAACCGAGCGGTTTATGATAGCGCCATATATGACATTCTTTCCTGCGCCATTGCCGTTTATTACAACTCCTGTGTCGTTGTATAGAACATAGCCGTAGTGTGCATCAGATACCAGGTTGTCATAAAGCGTTGCAGATGTTGTGTTATATAAGTACGCGCCGTTGTAAAATCCCGTTATGTTATCATTCTTAAGGCTGCTATAGCTTCCATATGATACATTTATTCCGGTGCCAAAGTACGAATACTCGCCGTTCCAGCTCCCGATGAATGTGCTGTTTGCTATCGCAACGCTCGAATGCGATGCTGTTACCGGAGATGTAAATCCTTTCACATAGCAGTTCTCAAATGTTGAACCCTGGGAATTTGCAAAGGCTGCAAGAGTGCCTCCGTTTGTCGCTATTATGGTATGCCCACCGCAATTTATGGTGCTGTAGTTTGCATACATGCCAAAGCAGGTGGACCCGAACGAGTACATGTAGTCCGATGTCATCTTCTGGCTGCCTGGCTGGTTGTATGTGGTGCATTGGGGCTGCGGATGTGCCAATTGGACTGCCGCAAGCCAATGGCAGCCAAGTTTTGTGGTGCCGAAGTTGACCCCTCCGTTTTCATCTCCCAACGCGCTATTCCCATAGCATGCAAAGTCATATGATGTTGAGATAGAGGATGTGTTATTCGTAACTGTGTTGTTCTCTGAGCTTCCGGTAAATACCATTCCATAGCCTGTCTGCGACATATAATTATTTAGCACGGAATTATTTCTTGATCCGTTTAGCTCTATGCCTATGGTCTGCCCAAATCCATTATCCACTATATTATACATTACGCTGCTGTGGTTTGTGTTATGCATATAAATGCCATACTGCTTGCTTTGGTTTACTGTGTCGTTTACGACAAATATGTTGCTCGAGCTTGTCAAATTTATTCCCTGGTTGATGTTTGAAGTCTTTGTATTGGATATTTTGCCCAGTGAAATATTGTACTCCAAGATTCCCGTATTGAAGTTATTGAATATGCAGCCGTTTATCGTGACATTGCTTCCATTTTCCGCAAGCGCGCCGTATCCTCCGCCTATCTTTGCTTCTATCTCGTGGTTGTTGCAGCTGAGCTTTATGTTGCTGCCCTTTATTGTCATGCAGTTTGGTTGGGATCCTATGACTGGCTGCGTTAGAGAGTAGTTGCCTGGCGTTGTGAGTGTTGAGCAGCCGTTTATCGGTATGTATTCAAGGTTAGGCGATGAGTGCTGCTTGCATGTTGCCCAGTCTGCGTTTGTTTTTCCGCAGTTGGAATTGGACATGAATCCGTCCTGTGCATTTGCCACGCTCTGCTGCGCAAACACGTCAAGGCCGCTTGTGCTGTTAAATGAAGTTATGTTGTAGAAATTATTACCCAAAGATCCCTGGTATAAGTATATACCATAGGAATCGCGAGATAGATTCGAGTCCTGCAGATTATTTGACTTGGAATTAGACATGAGTATCCCAAAGCTATCGTTAAAAGCATGGAGGTTTGATACATTGTCTGCATATGAATTGTTTATAGTAATTCCGACTTTTGAATTTGCGACTATGATCTTAGCGACTGATGAATCTGGCGAACTTATCAGCGAGATTCCACTCTGCTTCGCATTGCTTATATCGCAGTTGTCCACTGTTATATTGCTTACGTTGTATGCAGCTATTGCTGAAGTGGAGTTGTATAGTGCATAACCGTTGCAGTCTAATAGGACATTGCTTGAGATTATGTTTATGCATGGCATGTCTTTGGTTGAGGTTATGGGGTTTGATATGTTGACGTAGTCTCCCATGTTGATGCTTCCTGACAATGAATATCTACCCGGAGCGGTTATCGATCCGCAGCTGTTTATCTGGGTGCCAAGAGATATCTTTGATATGTTTGCCGGTATGTTGTTGCCATCGCACACCGCAAATCCGCACCCGTAGTTGTCAAAGCAGCTGTTCCCTTTTGCATAGCTGCCTATTGGGAAGCTGTCTGGAACGCTGCAGTAGAAAGATTGCTGGGGCGTGCTGTTTAGCTTGTTGTATAGATAGGAGTTGCCGTTTGAACTTACATTTATTGCGTAGAACTGATTGAATAGAATCGTGTTATTTCTTATTGTATTATTAATCGATTTATTTGCCAGATATATTGATCCCTGCACGCTAAGCGCCTTTGAGATTATGTTATTGTATACCGTGCTGCTTGTAGTGTTTAAAAGGTAGATATTTGACATGTAATTTGATGTGAGATTGCTGTTTTTGACATTCACTTTTGACGACGAAGCAGCAGATACTCCATAAGAAAAGTTCCTTATTATGCAGTCGGATACTGAGACATTCTCAACATTTGCTATGTATATGCCGTTTGTGAACGGCGGCAGGGCGTCAAACGGACCCGAACCAATTACCTGGTTGTTTGCGCATAGTATGTTCACATTGCTTGATGTGACAATTATACAAGATCCCGTCTTGCTTGAATATTTTGCCTCTCCGCTGAGTTTGTAGGTTCCCGGATTTGACAGTGTCGAGCATCCACTAAATGAATAGGTTTTTGTGGTTGCATTTATGGACCTTATGGTAGTAGTTAGCAGAATGGATGTAGTTGATTTGCCTAAGTTAAGGTGTCCTGTTATGAATAGCAAGTATGCTGCGCCTATGATAATTATTGCCACAACAAGTGCTATCTCTATGGCCCTAATCGGCGATTGTGCGCTGCGCTGCTGTGGCGGCTTCATGCTGTTGATTATATCAGAGGGGGTTGGCACATATGGAGCAACCGGCTGCTGGGTAATATCTTGGCCTGTGCTTGCTTGAAAATTCATAAATATACCTGTTTGCATATTAACTTGCAACAATAAGTTATATTATCAATATGGTATTAAAACTTTATAGGTTATAAAACATCTGTGCCTCGGTAGCTCAGTAGTAGAGCGCTTGTCTCGTATGGACTTCTCTAGCAGAAGTTTAACCACCACGGGAAAACAAGAGGTCGAGGGTGCGATTCCCTCCCGAGGCTATACTTTTAGGGTTAAAAACCCTTACCTAAACGCTTAAATAGCCATACGACGAAGTATATACTGAACTCCATATTTGTGGATTTAGGTATAAAGTGGTATTATGAGAAATAACGACGATGGTTCAGCGGAGCATAAGAATAGGTCTATTCTTGATGAGGCAAAGGAGCATATCAGCAGGATAAACACATCAGTGAATAATAAGGAAGTTCTAACAGACCTTAGCTACTTTTTAAGTCCTAAGATACAGAAGTTTGCATTACTACGTCATATTGATTTGCTTGGTTTATTTACCACTTATACTAACAAGGATTTTACAGCGATAGAACGTAGAGAGATGCAGAAGATAGTAGCTGAAATAAACGCAAATAACAGTATATCACCTCATAAGAAGCACAGGACTATGCTGGCTTTGAAGGTGCTTTATAGACATATTCTTGGTGAAGATACCTTTTATCCACCACAGGTTGCCTTCATAAAGACTACCATAAAGTCAAGTGAAAGAAAGCTTCCAAGTGATTTGCTAAACGAAGACGAGATTGAGAAGATAATTCAGTCAGCAGGTTCTTTACGCGATAAAGCTGTAATTGCTCTACTTTGGGATACAGGAATGAGAATTGGGGAGTTAGTTAATCTAAAAATAAGCAGCGTTGCGTTAGACGGCGATATTGCACATGTGCAGATAATAAGAGGCAAAACAGGTGCAAGGAAAGTGCCTATACTTTATTCTGTGCCGTATTTATCCGCATATATACAACTGCGACAAGATGCTAAACATGATGATGCTTTATTTATTGCAGAAGGCAATTGGAGGTATAAGATGACACCGATAACTGCAGCAGGAGCATCTAAAATGTTGAAGGAAACTGCTGCAAGAGCAGGTATAAAGAAGCATGTTCATCCGCACTTATTACGACATAGTCGAGCTACTAACCTTGCATGTCGGCTGACTGAACCTCAAATGCGTCAGTTCTTTGGCTGGACTGGTGGCAGTGATATGCCGAATACTTATGTTCATCTTTCAGGCAGAGATCTTGACAACAGCTTCATGATAGCGAATGGCAAGAAGCCATCAGAGCAAATAATCGTGCAGCAGACAGAAAAAGTGTGTTTAAGATGCAGGAAAGTAAATCCTGCAACGAATAGCTATTGTTCTGTGTGTGGTTCTGTCCTTGATGCAGGACGTTTAGTGAAAGAAGACGAAGACAAGAAAATTGTTCAAAAAACTATGCTGGAGATGTTAAAAGACCCGAAGCTAAAAGAGGAGCTATTAAAGGTGCTCATCATTGAGATGCAAAGGGAGAAGTAATTTATGACTAACCAAGTATTTATGGGCTTTGACGTCGTAGAATTAGTTTTTAACGGCGTAAAATTAATAGAAAAACTCACCAAAAGCCGTTCATTATCCGACCACAAGATTTAAATACCTTAGTAAAAGCATATCAACCAAAAGGTTTAAATACCTTAATATGGGTTAATATTATCGGAATTGAATAAACAAAGCAAAATACGACGAAAAAACATGTATATTGGAAAGTCTATATCATTAACAGTTTTTATAATCACACACTGTCAGTAGCAACTCTCTATATTTTTACATTCATCGCAAAATAGCCATATTTATGCTCAGGTGGAACTATGATCCGTGAATCTCGAAATGTTGTTTTTCAAAACATCATTTACAGCTGCTTACCGAATGTCGCTGGGCGACATTTCTGTCATACTATTAATGCTTATGGCAATGCAGAGCGGCTGAAGATGTTGAAGACAAGCGAACTCCCAATACCAGTGCTGAAATTAATTTTGCAAACAAGACCATGGGCGAGGAATAAGATTTTAGAGTCTTTGCAAAGATTTGGTGCAACCAAAATTCTTGCAGAAATCGGTGAAAAAAATGAGCAATAGCGATCTTCAAAAAGTAGCGAAAGCTATCATAAAACTTTCAGAGTTAGACAGTGATTCAATAGAGGTCAATATTGCTAAACAGTTTTTAAATGATGCAAAAATGATGATAAATAGTTGATTATATGGGCAACGAATTAGAAAAAGAAAATGCAATAGTGGGGAAAAACGTCGTTGTTTACAAAAAAGATTCTTTCATCAAAACAGGTCATGTTATTTCTGTAGATAAAATTTTTTTAACTTTGAGATTTAAAGGCAGTGGCAGTATTCAAGCGATTCCTTTGGGAGAAGTTGACCACCTAAAGATTATCGAAAACGAAGTTGATAGTGATAAATATGGAACAAAAAATAAGTGATGAAAAAAGGATAGATTTTGTGAAAGATTTGCAAGAAACAATTATGTCTGATATACCTTTCACTAATAAATTTTGGTGTGAGGACATAGCTATTGGACTATTATCAACATTAAGTGCGAACATAGAATTTTCTACACGTATTGGTAAAGTTCCTATGAACATATGGGTTATGGGAATATCACAGTCTTCAAGAGGATATAAATCACCACCACTAAATAATTTTATGCGTCCTATTTTGAAACAAGTTGAAGAAGAATCAAGCAATTTAGAATGGAAATTAATATTGCCATCAAGTTTCAGTATAGAAGGAATGACAGAGTATTTATCAAAAGAAACTAATAGAGGTATCATAATCCATGATGAAATATCACAGCTATTCAAAGAAACACAAGGCAAAGGTTATACAATTAGCTTAATGGACTTTTTAGATCGTCTTTTTGATGGTGTTGTAGAACCACGTTATACACGTCAATACAAACTTGAAGAAGTAAATGGTCGTGTTAATGTAAGTTTAATAGGTGCAACAACACCTTCAATTTATCATATTTTAGACCATGATACTTTTATGTCTGGTTTTGGAATGAGATTTTTGTATGAATTGTGGGAGCCTTGTGAAAATATTAGCTATAATACTAATAATCTTTTTAATTTAGAAGACAGTAACAATAGAGATGAAATACTAAAAAAATATGTTAAACCTTTATCAAATGTATATAGTAAAGATAGAATAGCAATAAAAGTAGATGATGATGTGCGTGCACACTTTGCTAAGTGCCGTGATTCACTTGAAAAGTTAGCACAAAAAGAAGAAAAAAATCATAATCAAAATCTTGCGAACTATATTGAAAAGGTTTCACTATATCTCTTTAAGCTTGCACCATTATTTGCATTGAGTAGAGAATTTTATAGTTTGCCCAAAGAAAAAGAAATCGAAATCACAGTCACTAAAGAAGATGTTGATAGAGCATATAATAAAGTTAAACGACATATCGATAATTTTGACTTAGTTTTAAGAAATTGGAATTTACATAAAAATACAAAAATGGTGGAAATACAAAATTATGATGCTGTTTATGACTCAATTATAACATATATAAAAGAAGCAGGAGGTGCAATAAGTCGTAAAAGTCTTTGTATAAAAATGGGTTGGATTGACAATGAAAACCTTACAATAAGACAAAAATATCTTAGTATATTTGAAATACTATCTTCACAAGGTCGTATAAAGAAACTAACAAATGAGGAATTATTATCAATACCAAAAGAAAAATGGGAGAGTATAGGAATAAATTTACTTGATAAAAACAATGAAAAAATCAAGCATCTTCCTGTTGTTATAGCACTACCTGATTATAATGTAGTTAGTAAAAATGAAAAAAATATGGTGTTAGTATGACCACTAAAAATAATTTTAATCTTTTTAATCTTTTTACCAATAAAAAAAGATTAAAAATTGTGTATTTTACCTCTGTAAACAGCGGTAAAAAATTTAATCTTTTAATCTATTTGTCTAAAAGTATAAAAAATAGATTAAAACGTAATTTTAATCTATTTATTTGGATATGGGAAAAGATTAAAAAGATTAAAAATGGTCTTACTTTACGTCTGCAAAATATACTTTTAATCTTTTTTTTAGCCCTGAAAAGATTAAAAAGATTAAAAATCGAGGCAACGAAAAACATGTGAAAAGAAAATCAAAGGAGGATTATATGGCTATTGAACTGCTAAAAAATAAAGATTTGCTCAAAACACAGGAGGTAATTTGCTGTGTTTATTCAAAAATAAATTATACAAATAATAGGATAGCCTGTTCTGGTGGCTTTTATGAGCACATAAATAATAATGAAGGCATATCGGAAATTAAAACTTATAAAACTTCTCGCGCGAATAAAATAATTATATATAATTAGGTGGTAAAATGGGAAACGAAAAAGATGAACAGCGGAGCGCAGGTGCAGGAGTAGTTTTATCTGTTGATGCAATACGAAAAAGGCAGGGCAGTCTTGCTGAAAAGCGAAAATTGTTAGAAGAATTAAACCTACAAGAAAATGTTGCTGATAATTTTTCCAGAAATTTAACAAATGAAACTGATTGGAAACGCAAGCTATTTCAGCACTTTGAACGATGCAATGCTAATGACTGCGGCTTAAATTTCTTAACTTATGGCATAAATGCTGATGGAGAAATAATAAAACTACGCAAAAGCGACAAGGATGACGATAAATGCAACCACTTATCACGTGAATTATCTGCGGAAATTTATAATAATTTAACTTTGGAAATGCAGGCTTTATTGCCAAATAAGTGTTTAGCACCAAAAATTTTCGAGAAGGATTTAATGTTTTCATCTATGACACCTGAACAGCGAGCGGATTATGAAAAAAGGAAGAATGAATTTTTAGAGCGCACAAAAGAAAGCCGAGGTATCAAAAAAGCTGACATAGTACATAGCGAAAAACCTGAAAATCCCTTGCGTTTAAACGACGATGTGGTTTTAGGGTATAATTCTATGGTGAGCGAATGATGCGTATATTCTGCGACCTTTGCAAGCGTGAAATGCCAAAATCCGAAACGCAGTATAACATTAACGTATTTGAACGACGTGGTGGTGAACATAAGGATAAATACCCTTTATTTGTGCTGAATTATTGCACGAAATGTTTCAATGAACTATATGAGTGATTTAATGAAAGACGTATTTATAAACAGCAAACTTGACGAAGCGACAAAGTATTGGATGGGCATTTTTGTAATAGTAAATATTCTATTTTTTGTGGGATTTCTAACTGATCCGTCTTTGACTTCTTATGGTCTTATCTATGTAGTGCTGGGCTTTTTCAATTTTTCCTTCATAGTAGCAGCACTTGTGAGCAACAACAGGAAAGCTGGTATCGTGGTTTATGGTAATAGCAACACAAAATTTAAGTTTTTAAGAGATGTTGTAATAGGATTAGCAGTTGGACTAATTTTTGTAAGTGGTTATTTAGGTTTCAGTATTATAATGCAGCCTGCACCTTTTGCACTGATAAAGACCACAAACATTACATCAACATTAATTATGTTATTAGTCATTGGTTTATTCGGTGTAGAAGCTGAAGAAATGTTTAGAGCATCTGCACTTATTCCTTCTATCCTGAAATTTACAGGAATGGAAAATAAAACAGCAGGTATTCTTTCAGGACTTATACTATTTTCTCTGATTAGCATATTCTTCTTGACGCAAATACTTGGTATTCTTGCGATTGTGATAACGATAGGCATATTAGCAATAGGATTTGGTATCACGTTGTTTGCAAAAGTAAAAAGCACCAGTGCGTCCTCAACTATATTAACACATTTAATAGCCATTCTGTTTGCAGCTACTATCTTTATGATGCTGCATGTTTATGCTTATGGAAACGGCTCATATACAACTAATGTAGGTGATTTTGTATCTGTATTCAGCTTCGCAGTAGTCGCTGATAGCGTAAATTGGGTTCTACAAAGCACGATAGCAAGCAGAATGACTCACAGTATTAACAATATTTTTGTAGGAACTGCTATTCTTGGTGTTTCAATATATCTTGGATTGGCAATAATTCTAATCTATATCCTTATACTCTACGTCTCTGCTTTCGGATTCAACAAAAGTATCATGGCATACGATAGACGTGATGTAGCGATAGGGTGAAAACATGATATTATCTTTTGTAATCTACGAAATATTTTGGTATATACTATTTGCTGCCACGATTTATTATGCGCTGTTTTATTCAGTAAAAGATAAAAAAGAAGAAGAGAAAACCATAGAACGCAAAAAGGCTGTTGTATTTATAATCCCTGCAATAGTGTGGGCATTTATTCTTGAATACTCAACACAAAGTATCTTTCAAAGATACCACTACGGCAGCGGTTTCCTAATCTATATCTCTAATGTGCCTTTGAATGTAGTTTTTGCATGGGCTACTCTTTTATTCTGGTCTTATTGGCTGGTTAAGAAGCTAAAAATAAATGGAAACATAAAGACATCATTAGCTTGCACAGCTTTGCCTATCCTGTGCGACCTTATATTCTTTGAACCATTAGCGTATTATCTCGGCTATTGGACATGGACACCTACATCTGTGTGGTTTGGCTCACCTATCGGCAATATAGTGGGTTGGTTTTCAGTGATATTTCTATTCATTTTCACTTACAATATCATACAGAACAGTATAAAGAAATTTAAACAGCAATTCTTTGCTGCTTTGTTTGCGGTAATTCCTAACCTTATTGTCCTGACTATTATTCTTAAAATATGGACTGCTTTGTTTGGGTTGATATGATGAATATAACTACTACAATAATAGGATACCTTCAACAATACTTTATTAACAGCATAACAGCATGGGCAAGTGTAAATTTGCCTTTGATACTTATAATTGGTGGTGTTATCTGTTTGATATTGTGGGCTTTGCACAAGTTTGAGCTACTATTCGGACTTATTTTGATAGGGATAGGGCTGATAATGTATTTACATTTATGATTGTTGGTGAGAACCATGCAAGAAATAGAAATAAAGAACAAGAAACAGTTGGGCGTAGTTCTACGTGCCATAAAGGTTGCGGGGATACCAGAAGAAAGCTACAAAATAAATGAACCTCTAATTGGCAGTCCTGTGATTATGGTTGATGATAAGTATTTTGAAAAGATGGAAGCTGTCATCAAAAAGATATTAGACAAGATTGCAAAACTAAATAATGGTATCATAGAAGCTGAAAATGCTGCTGAAACACCTGATGAGAAAAAGGAGTGACTAATGAGCTACTTCAATTATAGCCTGAATCAAACTGTGAAGGTAAATGGTCTTCATACTGTATTCAATGGCATATCTAATTACTTCAACAGCATCTGGAATACACCACCAGCAACACCACTGCCAATAAATACCTACGTATCTGATGCTTTCACAGCTACTATTCACGGTATTTATTGGTGGTGGATAGTAGAAATTTCTCTGTTTATTTTGCTCTTTATGATTCGCAGGACTAATACATTGGCTAACAAATATAAACATAAAATGGCTCAAAACTTTGTGTTTGCAGTTTTTTGCCTCATTGTGGTCGCATACATAATCTACATAATTTGAATAAGTGCTGCACAACACATAGGGGAAATAAAGCATAACACACAAATATCGTATAATTAGCTGGGTATAAGACCATAGCCGATTTTGCCCTATAAAAACGTAAAATAACGTTAAATTTATCTTATATAACTAAGATAAGCGTTTTTGGTGTTTTCAAACTAAAATACTTATCCTACAACTATTTTTATGGCGGTAAAATAAGCGTTTTTAAAAGGTCAGGTTAAAGCCTCTAAAAACATGGGTTCTACTTATCGAGCGTGTAAATCCCAAGCTTTTCTTTATTATCACTATCCCTTTGCATAATACATAAGCGGAGGTTTAATACCTTACACCTTTTTACCTCCCGAGGCTTAAACGTGTGGTTAACTATGCTTAGGCAACAGTTAAGATTCCATTATAGATATAGTAATTTGCCTGATCACACCTTCCATTTCGCCCACGCAGCCAGATGTGCCAAAGAAAAGATAACTTATAAGTATCTAATTCCGGTGCTAAAAACATACTCAAGCATCTCTAGAAGCTTAGCGGATATTATTGTTTAGGCGCTATTAAACGTAATCTAACAGTTCGCCTATGTTTTTAATCCTCTTCTTTACTCTTTTGTACTCACTGTATTCTTTTGTATGCTTGAAGCTGTCAATTAAAAGGCAGTCTATTCCACAATTCTTTGCGGCCAAGTAATCAAATTTATATGAGTCTCCAACTAGCAAAGCCTTGCTCTTTGGTATTTTCCTATCTTTAATCACCTCTAATATGGCAATATCCTTAGGATCGGGTTCAGATGCCCGTATACCTGCATGAGAAGCACGTATTTGATCAAAATACTTAAATATTCCAAAATATTTTGTCTTTTCTGTAAGTAATTTATTTGCTTTATACTTAGGATACGGCATCTGAGCAATTAATACGGTTTGCACTCCAAGCTCCTTTAGTTTCTTAAGCGTTGTCTTTACTCTAGGTGTTAAAGTGAGATGTACAAGTGGATTATCCTTTGTCTTATCATCAAAGTATATCCACCATGGTCTACCATTGTATTTTGTCCTCTTTGGATACCATAGCGTTCCATCTGCATCAAAGAATATAAGTTTCTTTTTATGACTTTTTTGTTTTTTAGCCACTATATTTTTGTTCATTTTTTTACCTTTATTAATTAAAAAAAATCTCACTAAAACTATTTATTAATATTTCTTAGAACTAAAGTATTTAAATTTCCAAATTAATTTAAATATATAATTAGATTTACTTTTTTCATATAAGAATTAGAAAATTACTGTGTTATAAAATTCCCTTATTATTTATCATAACAGACCAAGCAGGTATGCCTTTTGAGAAACTTTTAAAAAGATCCAAATCGCATTCGCTATAAACTAACTATGCCTCATTCGAAAATAAGACTATTCTTAATTTAAATAGACTGCTATAAGATAATTGTTTTGTTGCCTTTTCCATTTGCGAATTCGTCTATAGGGATTTTCTTATATATTATGGTTTAATTTAGCCAAGACGTCATTAAAATCAAGCCATATATACTTTCTATGCTCTTGCTGAGTTAATTTTGCTGCTTTGAACCTTTTCCAAGTAAAGCAATATGACCCTACTGTTGCCAGAAAAGTTAAAATATAAGATAGAATGTCTCCAGGCATGTCTCTTAAGTAAATAGATAAAGCAGAACGTCTTATGTACTTAAAAGGTTAGAAAACGAACCAAACTGTGCAACAAGAATGGAAAAGATCCTAGAAACAGAGAATGGAATACACATACCACACAACAGAATCCACAGAATACTTGCAGAGGCAGAAAAGGTCGAATTT
>JAJZLZ010000064.1 GCA_021850375.1 Microcaldota archaeon | reverse complement strand
CAAGCTATGTGGCTATGCACGGTGACTAAATGCCTAAAGCTCGCGTTGCTATAAATGGCCGCGGGGATGTTCGTTTAGACTTTATGCTTAACAATTTGCCCCGCACTATATTATGGGAGCATGTGTCAGAGGGCGTGCTCGAGAGCCATTTTGACTTAAATGGCGCAATATTATTGCAGCGCCCACTGCCAAAATCAAATAAACCATTAATTTGCTTTGAAAAGTTCAAGAGCCTAAATGGCATAAAAGAGATTGAACATGTGGATTTTGAAGCGGTATTTTTGAATCGCAACTGCCCAAACTGCGACAGCAATGGTCTCTCAAGGCATGTAGAGCTATACAGGTATTCTAAAGGTGTTCCTGTAATGCCTTTATATAGATGCAAAGAATGCCTTAAAGACAGCTATTATTTAACTGATGCGTATCTAGACTACTTGGTAAAAAACAACATGGCGCTCTTCGAATCAGAGGAGCTTGCATTGATGCAAAATGACAGTGGCGCATTCAAAAAGGAGTTAAAGGGAAACATAATAAGTATTTTTGCATCCAAGAAGATAAGACGCATAGTTTGAGATGGTTTATATGGCAGATATATGGATATCGGATCTTTATGGGAAGGAGATAATAACAAACACCGGCCGTAAGATTGGCCACGTGGAGGATGTCATAGTCGATTTTGAGTCCGGGGTTATTGCGAGCATTTTGCTTGTGAAGTCCGATCAGATAATACGCAGCGAAAATACGGCAAGGGAATTGGCGAAGAACAGCGTTAAGTATGAACGCGTTCGCAGCGTGGACCAAACCGTCATAGTAAGTGAAGACTTTAAAAAGCAATAAGGCATTAAATCGGGCGCAAGCCCGAATGCCCCTATCTAATTATCTAATGCCCTGGATTACTAATCAAATACATTAAATTATTCTATTGTGGTGTTTGGCGGTAGATGGTTTAGCTCTCCAGGTGCTATCGCATTTGACATATTTACAAGCATTCCACTTACTATGGCATTGGCTCCGGCAATATCTTTAGTGCCATTGGTATATACTATGCTCTCCGATGGTATTGATACGTTAAATGAGAGCGGAACAAAATTGCTTTTTGATATGCATGTGGAAAATTTGCCATCTATTGTCGTATTAATGGAGTCAAAATAATAGCTCGTCTTGAATAAACCCTGAGCATCTTCGCAGCTGACATTGTTTACGCTCGCGCCTTTAATTGATATGCCACTAAATTTAGCGTCCTTTATATATTTTGATACGACATCTCCAAGGCTCTGTACGCTGGAGTTTGCAACAATGCAAAGATTTCCATGCTTATATACAATAGAGTTTGTGGTCGCGTTGTAGCTTGGCAGATTCGTTGATATGCACGAATAGTTTGTACCGTTTGACATGTGGTAAAACGTGCTATCTAGTGTGTATGTGCTGTTGACACCCACCAAAAGATTGGTGATCGAAGCGCTTCTATTTTGTATATATATAAGCGAGAGCGGATGAGACGAGGCTCCTGGGCCCGAGGTGATGTTGATGTGGCCTTGGTAGAATAGTGAGACTGTTTTGTTCCCAAACAGGCTTGAGAATGCCTGATTATATATCGAAAGCCCGTTGTTTAAATTAACCTCTCCTCTGCTTTGGTGTGCGCCGCCAATTGCATAATAATAGTATGCAATACCGATAATGATAACAACTGCAAATACGTATGCCATATAATTCTTATACGGCTTGTCCTGTTTTAAGTGCTTTGGCGTGATCTTTTTGGCCTTCTCATGTTCCTTTTCTTTTATGTGCTTTTCTTCATGCGCATTAGTATTCGCCATAAAATCTCCATGTATCATCTAATAAAAGGATGAGAAGCTTTTAAACCTTTCATTTCTGCAAATTAGTTGTATTATAACGAAACTACACAAAACCTTAAAGTATTAATACAACATTAATAAAATGTGTTTAAATGGATGCGAAAACTTCTAAACGTTTTGATGGTAAAGTTCATGAAGTAGAGGTGCAGAATTTCACTTTTTATAAAACACTTGCACGTAAAAGCGGTAGGATAAAAGAAGATATAACTTTAAGTTCTGAGTGCACAATTAAAGATCCGAAAAAGATATTGCGCATCGCGCGCAACTATAAAAATCTAAGGCCTATCCCAAGAGATTTGTAATAAAAAGAATATGCCTTTCTATTGCTGTATTTTTAAAAGCGGGTATGCAGGGAATCGGACTCCTGTCTTTATTGTGTGATAGTAGCGTCTTCAAGCTCGGGTAATTCTATCTTTTCTGTCATGTAATTTGGCACCACTAAAACAAGAAGATCAAACTTTTGACTTTACAAATATAGATAAGTTCCATATCATCTAAACCTTATCGCACATACTGTTTTCTTGGGGTCGCCCAGCTCTATCGCTTGCTTATATATCAATTAAAATAACGAAATCTTTAAATATTAGAATTACTATAATAGTATAGTAAATATTATAAAGAGATTAAAATGAATAAAGAAGAGACAAAGATAATGAGCTATCTATCAGATAACTTAGGTGATGGAGGTAGCATATTAGAAATGTCAAAAGATATAGACAAAAAATATGGACCTGCTTATTATTCGAATATATACACTACTGCAAAGAAACTTGAAAAAAAAGGTATAATAAATATAGAACGCGAAGGAAATAGTAAATTAATAAGACTTAACACAGAAAATCCACTTTCTACGTATTATATATCAGAAATAGAAAATTACAAAAACCAAAAAATAAGCATGTCTAAAGAAATGCTTAGCAACATCTTGAACTTTACTCAAGAATTTGATATATTTTCTATTTGTGCTTTA
>JAJZLZ010000021.1 GCA_021850375.1 Microcaldota archaeon | reverse complement strand
CGAGGAACTTAAGATGGTAAAAGAGCCGTCATTTATAGTCAAGCCAGTAGCAAAAAACTTTGGCCTGGATTATTTGCATCTAGCGTTATTGGCGCTTGTAGTAATACTAGTTGCCCTTTTGTTTGCAGTGAATTCGATGAAGCCGGCAAGAATAGTAACATCAAATTCATGCAATGGCATAATGTGCGCGCAGCCAATATCCAATGCCAGCCAGGCGATATCTGCGGCCCAGCACCTATTGCCATACTACGCCAATATAAACAGCACAGCTTCGCTTTTGCCATATTATACGATTGCAAACCAGTCAAATGCCTCTTATGTTCCGTCAATTAAGGAATGGATGGTGAGAATACCATACATTGATCCGCTCGCAAACAACACCATATACAACCTCACGATGTTTCTTGCAGACAACAGCTTAAATTTAACTTCGGCATATATAACATATCTAAGGCCCATATCAAATCCGAATCTTAGCGTGACTACGCTTGGCGCAATAGATGTCTCAAGCCAGGCTGAGTGCTCATCAAAACCACCATATCCGCTGTACTTTGTGACAGATCCGTATGCTCCGGGTGCAATGCAGGCGCTAGAGTCTGCGATTAGCTACGGTAAGAATAATGCGAACTCTATAGACATGAGCTATTATTTTGTGATAGGTAAATACGCGATGTCAAAATATGCAGGATACGGGACGTACAATACCGACAATTTAAATCGGTATCTAACATGCGCATCAAGAACGCAAGACTTTGGGCAGTTCGTATCAAATCTCTCAGTGGCATTTGACGGAGAGCCGCTGACCAATGCCACTCTGCTTGATGTTGTGCTGGGTTCTGGGGAAAATTCAATCACAATGGCATCGTGCCTTGCGAATGCGACGCAATCACTAGACTACCAATCCGCGCTAGTTAGCACATACCATATAACATCAACCCCAATATACATAGCGGACTGCAAGTACATTGCGCTGCCGCAGACTCTTAATTATGCGATTAAAAGCATAACGAGCAGCTAATGCCTTAGTGGTGCGTTGCAATATATCATTATGGGAATTGACCCTGGCATGAGTGTCGGGGTCGCGTGCCTTGACCTTAACGGAAAAGTGGTTATGCTAAATAGTGGGAGCGCAAAAGGCAAGGGATGGATAATCGAGCAGGCAAAAAACGCGGGCATACCTATCATAGTGGCATCAGATAAGTCGGAGCCTGGAGATATTGTCAAAAAGACCTGCACGGCCTTTAATGCTTTTTTATTTGCCCCTAAAAAAGACATAGAGCTAAGAGTCAAGCGAATAATTGCAAAGGACCAAAACATCAAAAACCCCCACGAGCGCGATGCATACGTAGCCGCATTTGTTGCATACAAGCATTTTCTAAACAAGTTCAGGCAGATAGAGCACATAGCGCGCCAGAAGGGAATAGAGGATTCTTCGCGGCTCAAAGCAATGGTCGTGCTCAGGCATTCGCTTGACGAAGCGATAAATGGCAAATACTCCAATAGGAGGTATAGATAGGGCTAAATAACTAGTTTTTTATTTATACACTAGTGCTTTAGATGTATGAGCAAACGCGCATTCGTGGCCAGTCATCCATAGAGTATCTAACCACATATGGCGTAGCGATGCTCATAGTTGCCCTTAGTATAACAGTTCTGTTTTTGGTCTTTACTCAGCCAACATTCATAGCCCCGAACTCGTGCAATTTTGTTGACGGAATGATATGCGAGGAGGTGGTAATCGCGCCTGCTGCCGCGTCGAACAATGCAATAGTCACGCTCTTTTTAAAAAGCGAGCTGCAATATTCGCTCTATGACCCGATGGCATATGTGCAGATAAACAATGTAAACAGCTCCAAAACTGCATGCATGCCAACGTTCGTAAGCGGGAGCGGAAGCATTCTGTGCATAATAACAACGCCAGAACAGACCTATGACAATCAATACCTATCTGGCAACATATACCTAAGCGCGCACTACTGCGGCCTTATAACCGGCAACGAGTTATGCGCTTCAACTTCAAATCAGATATACGTAGGAAGTTTCCAGGCGCACTCGCAGCCCAAATCTTCAATTCCTATCTCTCTTTCAATATCTCCGTTGAACCCTACATTCCTCTCCGATGGGCAGAAATATCTGATTACAGCAAAAATAGAATTAAACGGCTATGCTCTTCCGAGCCTACCTATAAATTTCACCGAAAGCCCAAACAGCTACAATCTCTATCCTGCTCTATCGCAAACAGACCAGGGTGGGCAGGCATATGCATACATATCATCAAACTCCAGCGGATCAACTGCTGTTGGAGCGGACTTTGGCACATATCAGGCTACGTCCGTCATATCCTTCAGTCCGGCCACAACCCTGTACTCAATTGTCAGCGGATTTAGCGGATGCGGCAGCGAATCCTCAAGCATATTTGACATTGCCGGACTTGCATATAGCTGCAATCAGTTAAACGGCAACTATATCTACTTTAATCCCGGTTCGTACTCTTATGATGTTGCAATACCTGATTATGCATCAGGGCCTAGCATAAGGCAGAATTTCACAAATATGACCTTTGACGGCGTTAAGATTGTCGCAACATCTGGCACGCTTACAATAATCAAGGACTCAAAGCTCAACATAGGCTATGTGCAGCAATATGCTATATCCCAATACGCAAGCCCATCAAGTGCGCAGGGAGGATTTTCAATAACAAATTATCTTGGCAACGGAGACTACATGACCACAACAAATCCATCCTCTGGCGAGATGTGGGTTAATGGCACAACAAATGTAATGGTATGTGCAACGCCTGCCGCGGGCTACACATTTAGCTCATGGTCATGCTCTGGCAGTGGCTGCTATTCGGGCCCAAGCGTTGGCGCAGGAGGAGGGGAATCATACTGCACCGCAAATATTCTTGTTAACGCCCCGATAGAGGAAAATGCGATATATACATAGGCATCCCAAACTGAAATTTAAATGCCTATTGCGAATTTTTAGGCGCAACCATATGTTCTCTGTATTCCTTTTTAATATCCATATTGCGTATTGGCAGCCTGCCACAAATTACCTCGCCGATCCTGGCATGGCTAAGCGATATGGGCCCGGATGATTTAAGCGATGATCTAAAACCCTTTACCCCATATGAGTAAGCGGCGTAGAAATTGTCGAATAGCCCTATCGCAAATGTGTCATAGCTTCCAATAAGCGATGCCTTAAGCTGCCATCGCGAGGCTATCGCGCTCTGATCGTCATTGGTGAATAGCCTGCGCGTTGTTATTGATGCCATCGCCATATCCTTTGGTGGAAGATATCTGCCAAATACGCCTATAAGGCAGGAATCTTTTGGAGGGTCCATGCAGATCGTGAAGCGCTTTATGTATTTCTTCTTCACAAGCTCGTTAATTCTGTATATTGCCGTCTTGTAGTTAATGCCTAGATTATCTGCAATGTCTGCCATTTGCATCCTTGAGTTGGAATTTAAAATCTTTAATATCTCCTTCTCCTTTTCTTGGATCCTAGATGCGTCTATTAAGCCGTTGCTAAAAGGAAAGAAGCCCAGCCTTCTAATTATTACCTCTGATGACCTCCAGTGCATGCCATATTTTGATGCCAGTGCGACCCTAATCTCTCGGTCCCATTTTGCATATCTCATCTTGGAAGTCGCGTTCGCGTATATAACCATGTCATAGAGCCCATAGGTTCTAAATGTAATCTGGGGTATGTATGAATTACCAAGGACCTCTGCTATTTTTTCATAGTCAGCTTCGCGATCAAATTTGACCTGTATTATGTGCGGCGATTGTAGACCGATTCTGCTCTGCGATAGCTCTATAGTGTAGCTTATGCCAAATTCCTTCTCTATCGCCTTAAGGCGCCGCGCAGCACTGTTTCTTGATATCCCAAGCGCCTGCGCTATTTCGGAAATAGTTGCCCTGGAATTATTGGAAAGAATTTGAAGTATGCTGCTTGTAGTTGGGCTATAGCGCCTGTTGAATTCGCTTTCAAGCTCATAATTATTTTTATACATTATAATCTACTTAATAAATAAATTATTGTTTTCTTCGAAAACTACTATTATATTGTATCAAAAGTCTAAATAAACTTGGTATTTTGGAGATAAATATCCACACTATAAATATGGGGCTAACATATTTTAGTATGGTTGTATGAAACAAACAATTAAAGCTAAAGAAGTGGTTGCAATCGCCCGCGCAGCGCAGGGCATAGCGATAGTGGATGTAGACGGGACTCTTTTCCAGACCGATAGGTGTTTGCATGCTGCTGAAAAGAAGAAGTACGGCCGCATCTTGCGTCGCGACGAATTTGACGCGCTTCTAAGGTCCAAACAGCGCGAGATTCTGCTTAGCGGATACTCAAAATCCATTGATTTTGCGACCCCTAATATTCCTGTAGTAAATGCAGTGGAAAGTTGCAGGCGCCGTGGATATAAAATAGCAATATTAACCGGGCGGCATCTGGAGATAGAGGATGGAACGATACGGCTATTTAGAAAGCATAATGTTAGATACGATGAGATGCACCACAACCCGTTTACCATAATACGTGCATCTGCCTTTAAGGTCTTAACTGTGGCTGAGCTCGTAAAAGGCTATAATAAAGTAATAGTATACGATAACGATGAGAAGCACGTGTCAAACATTACCGAACTGCTAAAGCATAGGCTAACTATGGACCAGAGTTTCATTGTATATAAGGTACGCAAGGACGGCACAATTGTTCAATACGCGAGGGGCTAATGGGCTATGCTGCAAACTTTATGCTAGCTATATGCTTGCCTTATTTTATGCCTATATATTAAAACCTGCATTTTTGGCTGCAAAATGGGATATAAAATAAAATAACGGCACGTTTAAATACTTAATCTCTGTATTTGATTAGTAAATTCGACCATTAAGTGTTCATTTGGAGAAATTAAGGCCCTATAAGCTAACGAAGATAAGCTCGCTTACTAAATCAATACGCAGCAGGGCGAATCTAATGCCGTTTAAGGCGCTGTGCTATTCGGGTTCCCTTGCGATGCTTAAAATGCCAAAATCGCGCAAAGCCGAATTTCGATCTTCCTATTCAAAATTCGCATCAGAGATGCACAATCTAAACCTATTTGCAACCCGCCTATACGAAGGCTCTGAGCCGGACCCTTATTCCATGGCAGATGCGATTAAATCTGGCGTTTGCTCATATGTTGATTTATTTTATAAGCTTGATGGCAGCCAGATAAGCCGTTATATAGAGCATGCTTCAATGCAAAGATATCCCTTCCCTCATGAAAAAAATATGCTTTTTGTGCCCGCACTAATGAGCCAGATAGGCGAGGAGCAAGAAGAGGTCGAACGCAGCATATTTGGCCATTTATATACAATCCCATTTCGCGTTTTGCACAGTTCAAGCAAGTCCGCACTCAAAGTTCTGCTGATGGAAAACAGCCTGGCAATACGCAATTTTGACTATAATGTGCTTGGAAACTTTTCCCGTGCAGTCTCCGAGCTTGACATGCGCATAAAGCATATATCTGCGGGCGCGATTAACCCTATCGAGGATGAGAGGCTCAAGACCAGGTTCATAGACGATGCGGTAAGGATATCAGAGGAAACAGATATAAATGTAGCAGAGGCAATATCACAGAAGGTAAGAACGGAAGAGCATGTGATCAATGCGCTGCTTGGCTTAGTCAGAAAATACAGATCAGAAGCAACAATCCGAAGGTAAGGCTCCTATCGTCTAGTCCGGTCAAGGACACGGCCCTCTCAAGGCCGAGACTCGGGTTCAAATCCCGATGGGAGCATGTGATATTGAAGTGGGCCTATGAAAGTATCAAAAAAGGAACTAGATAAAATAACTAAATTCATGCTAGAAGCCGATAAACTTAAAGCTATAGATAGGACGGGCTGGGTGATCAGGAAAGTGCATAAACCAGAGCATGTCGGCGACCACGCTTATAGTACTGCTCTTCTGTCTTACATAATGGCGAAGAAGTTAGATCTTGATTTCAATAAATGCATCATTATGGCACTTTCGCATGACATTAATGAGGCCATAACTGGGGACATTGCAACTAGGGCGAAAGAACATCTCCAAAAAGTCAACAACACCAATAAAGCTAAAATCGAAAATAGTAACACACTTAAGATGCTTGGCTATTTGGATCGGCCAAGCCAAATTTATCTAAGAAAGATATGGGAGGAATTAAAGGCAAGAAAAACCAAAGAAGCCCAGCTAGTTGACCAGGTGGATAAATTAGATTACATACTTCAACTTATCCCGTACCACGAATATATCAAGAATGATGCTGATGTTGAAGAATTCTTCGAAACCGCAGCTAAGAGAATAACCATCCCAGAACTACTGTACATCTACAACAAGGTCAAGAAACAAGTTTATAATGAACGATAGTAGTATCATACTGCCTAAAATGCAAATAGCATTATTATGATTACCATTAGCATAAGCTTAGCCGTAGCTATCGGAAAGTAATTCTTAGCGACTGTTATTTAAACTATGCAATAGAATAACACTACATATAATCGTGCGACCAATGATATTTTGCGGGAGCCTAAATTGTATGTGCTTTCCTGGTATTAGCATAGATTAAAAACGTAGGTAACAATGCCCTTTTCGATTATCTATTTCAGCATGCTCTTCGGAGGCTTATCTATGCTCTCATATGGCATAGTGGACTACATGGGTGCGCTTCTCGCCAGGAAGGAGAGTGTGGTAAAAATAACTCTTTGGTACTTCATTATCACAAGCATAATAATGGCGGCTATAGGTCTAGCTTTCATAACGCCCCCGATAATCCCACTGTACTATGTGGTAGTGTTTGCAATGCTCTCTTTGATAAGCGTTTTTGCGTTCTTATCATTTCTCAAGGGCCTTCAAGTCGGAAGTATTTCTGTGATAACTCCGATAGCTAGCGCTTATCCAATAATAATAGTGTTTGCTGGAGTGGTCTTGCTTAGGGAGATGATTACTATACTGTTTGGTGCGGGCATAGCACTAATTGTGCTTGGCACGATATTGGCATCATTTAAGATAAAAGACCTGATGAAGATTAGGGTTAAGCAGGCTATGCCCGGCGTCAAATATGCGTTGATAACACTAGTTGGTTGGGGTGTGCTATACGCTTCTGTTGGCATAATATCAAAGATCTTAGGGTGGTTCTACCCGATACTTATAATCTCTGTTGGGAGCGCTATTGTGCTGTTTCTCTACTTGTCGATAAAAAGGGTTAAAATGACCTTCCCAAATCAGATAAAATCTCCTTTGTTCCTATATGGGATAATCGGAACGGCGGCGTTTCTTTTCTACAGCATTGGCACGAGTAGGGGAGATATAGCAGTTGTTGGCCCACTTGCTGGCGCCGCACCGCTTATAGCCATCATACTTGCGATGACACTGAAAAGGGAGAGGATAGAACTCAATCAAGCGATCGGCATAGCGTGCATAATCCTAGGGATATTAATTCTCGCCGCTTAAATCGTCCCAATATAAATCGCCTAAATTGTCCAAATTAATTATGACATCAAAGCCCAGCGCGTGCGAGCTGTGATAATTCAATGACTCGCTATGTTAGCGACGGCTTCGAATGGATGCCTGGTTCTATTCAAATATCTGAGTTTCTTGCTTAAATCCGACTCAAGCTCGTAATATAATATAGAGTCGTCTTGCAGTTGATTGTAAGTGGGTTTTTGGCTTTGTTTTCTTTTTCATTTTATCATTTTAATTATACGTTCATCAATTTTTTGATGTAAGAAGTAGCAGCTATAGGTAACTTTGCATAATGCTTTAGAAATTTTCTCTGGCAATAGCGTATGCCTTATTCATGCTATTATTACTGGTGCTACTGTGCCATTATAAGGTACATTGCCTACGGTTAGCAGCATGCTGGCCCCGTTTGGTTTGCAGGGGCCTTCGGGCAGTATAACCATATATGTTCCGGGTGTTGCATTGGTATTTGCGCTTATTGCAACTTTGAGTTTGGCTTCTGGATTTAGGTTTGTTAATATTTCAGAGCTGCGGTTGAAACTTATGGCTAAATTATTGGTCTGGTTGAATGCTATTTTAATTTGCCGAGAAGAAGACAAGTTAGTATTGTTTGTTAAATCATAGAAGAACTCTGCAAAGTTGTCTATCGTAATTGATGTGCTTGACGCAGGTTTTGTAATCTTCAAATAAAGCGTACCGCTGCTGCCTGGAGCTAGAACGAACTGCCTCATGTTGCTGTAGTTGTAGTAGCTCATGTTTAGATAGTTTACGAGCGTAGTATTAAACGTCTGGTTTGCAAATATAATTGGGCAGGCACTTGCACTAAATGCCGGAATTACTTTTGCGCTTATTGTTGTAGTCGCTTCTATTGTAGTGGTGGCGCGTATTGTTGTAACTGTGATATTTGAAGAAATAGAATTATTATTTGTCCCAATTGCTTTGTGGTAAAGCGAAAATGCGGCAACTGCGACTACAATCAAAACTATCGCTGCAGCCAATACCTTTTTTGCAACGGAATATTCTCCGCTCCCATATCTGTGAGATTTGGAAATCTTTGAGTAATACTCAGGATTTACTTTGTAATATCTCCACTTTCTTTTAGAGTCATCAAATTCGTCAACCGCTCCGGTCTGCATTAATTCATCCATGTGCTGCGAAACTGTTGACTGGGCAAGCCCTAACGCCTGTGCTATCTGTGTTACTGTGCGCGGCTTTTTGTTTAAGAGTTTTAATATTCTCTCTTTAGTGTCGAAAGTCTTTGACATCAGACCACAGTTTAAATAGATATAATAAGTTTAATAATATATACTGCGATGCATCGGTTTGCAGGAATAAAAACCGATGTATAATTCTTTGCAAGCCGCATAGTGCAGCAAATATTTGAAGTATCCAAAACAAATGTGCCTTTATGCCACATAAGATGAGTTTTATTGAAATCGCATGCACCAAATCCGGTAAATAAGAGAAGCAGCGCGCTGTTTATAAATCAAATGGGATAAGTATTTATATAACGTCATTTAAAATATACTTTATCGGCCAATATGGTAATAAAATGCCTACTTTTAAGCGTACAATAGAAGATTTTAAATGTGCAGAATGCGGGACATTTGTCAAGGGCAACGGATACACCGATCATTGCACAAACTGCCTGGCCAGCAGGCATGTTGATCTAAATCCGGGAGACCGATCGGCACTATGTGGTGCTATAATGAAGCCGATTGCTGCGGAGTATAAGAATGGAAAGTTTACGATACACTATAATTGCATTAGGTGCGGAGTTAGGAAAAAAGTTTGCTCCGCAAAAGGGGACAATATTGATGCGCTAATACATCTGACCTCAGCTCCAATTAGATGCTGATTTTGTATAAACTATATACCTTTGGGGAAAGGGATAAATACGCGCAGTGCGCACATGTAGCATGGTGTGCTTATGATAAACAATGAAGAGATAGTGCAGAGTATAAAAAATCAAGGTATGAAACCGATATTTTCAGACGGTCTAATTACTGGGTTTAGATTAAAGGCCCAGCCCAAAAAGGACAAGAAGGGAGTCATAAAGCCTGATCAGGGGGTTGATATAGTGAGCGGCTTGATAGAGATAACATTTGTCGATACAAGCAAGCAGGAAGCCCTTGGCGTCTTTGTAATAGATCGCCAGACTGCAGAAGAGATGAGGACTGTTCTAAATGAGACCATAAAAAAGTTCGATGAGACTATGGGAAAGAAGCTATCTGATATAATGCCAAAGCAGCCCCAGGGCAAGCAGGATTCCCAGACGTCATATAGGTAAGAGATTTATTTTTTGCCCTTGCCTTTTATACTCTTTGCCTTGCCAAGGGCATGGAGATATGAAGGTATCGCCACTATTACAACCGTGCACAAAACCAGCACTAGCCCTATATTTATTGAATCTAAATTCGGTATGCCAAGTCCAGTGCCTATGGAGAAGCCCGCGATGTTAGGTAATGTCAAGAGGAATATTCCTCCTATGACAAATGCCAAGCCGCCATATGCGAGCATATTACCTGAAGTGGTCCTGGATATGAATGTTATCTGTGTTTGCGTGTAGTCCTTGTGCTGTAGCCATTCGCCAATAAGTGCGCCAAAGAGTATTTGCATTATCATAGTTCCAATCCCAAAAAGGGCGCCAGGCACCCATGCCACATAAGCATTTGGCATTGATGGAGATATTATTGTATATAATATCAGTGCAAAGGCGCCAAACCCGAATCCAGCTATAAGCCCGTGTACAACAGTTAGCTTTAATGGGATCGGCTTTGTTGAATCAGCCAATAAATCATGCTCTTTGAATGCGTCGTGCTCCTCCATCGCATTTACATGACTATTCTTATATTCTGCCTTGTGGAATATCTTATGGTTTAAGTTCTCAAAAAATGATGATATCGCATGAATATGTAGATATTTTCCCTTCTTTAGTATGTACATGCCAGAGAGCGCCATTACTGCTCCGACTATTAGATATATTGCCCCGTTTATCGATTCTGATCTTAAAAATGGGGCTAAGAATAGATATGAAAGCTCTGACATAAATGCGCGCTGGATTGTAAATCCCAAGGAGAATAAAAATCCCGCAAGCGCCCCTTTTTTGGTGGTGTATGACCCTATGGCGTAGCTAAATGTTATAGGCCATGTATGCTCATCAGGCGTTATGCCATGTATTAATCCCAAAATAAGCGCCAAGAGCAATGCGCCGGAGAGTGCAAACTCTCCTGCATGTGGATTGAATAAGCCTCCGCCGCTTTTAAATACGCTGGCATATGCCGCGTATATGAAAATTATAACAAGCGCGAAAAGCCCGATTATAATAAACAGGGTTTTTTTGCTCTTCTTTTTGTCCTGCATTAAATCAGTGAGTATTATAAAGAGAAAAGTTAATAAGTCTTTAGGTATTAGTTAATAACATACCAGCATTATTTTAGGTGCATATGGTGAAAATAATAAGCATATCCGTTGATAATGAGACGCTAAAAGGCCTGGATCTTGCGGGCAGGCGAATCGGTATAAAGAGCAGATCAAGGCTGCTGCGAAATGCGCTATCTGATGCACTTAATGATTACGCATCTATACAGTCAGTTAAAGGGCATGTAGAATGCGTATTTGCCTTAAGTTATAAAAGCTCAAAGAGGGCTAGTGTATTTGATATATTGCATGAATACAGCAGCATAATTGAGACCGAACTGCATCGTCATGGTAGCTCTTCTTGCATGGTAATAATATCAATAAAGTCCGACGCAAAGCGGATGCGTAGCCTTTTCTTTAGGCTAAAGCGCGAGCCTGCGGTAAAGTCAATCAAGTACATGCTAATTGAGTAGATGGGCGCTTTTAGATAGGAATAATAAATAATGTGTCCATATCTATGCGTGTTATAATGGCAAAAAACGGAAGTTTGCTCTTAGGATTTGCTGCATCTTTAGTAATAATGATTTTAACCGGCTGGATTCCTATAATAGGTGCGCTGCTGGCTGGTTTTATAGGGGGTATTTTAGCTGGCAGCAAAATCCGCGGAATTATAGCTGGTGCTGCCGGGGCACTTATCGGCGCTGTAATATTTGTGATGTTTATATCGGCGATAATAATCGGTGCGAAATGGATTTTATCGTTATTTGGAATAATATTCATCAGGTCTGCGCATGTATTTGGCATAACGCACTTTGCGATTGCATTAATAGTTGCATATGCTCTAATGGGCGCTGTAGGTGGCTTGATGGGCGGCATGGTTCAGAATATAGGTACGTTTAATATAACCACAGATAGAAGGTTTTATAAAGGGCAGAATATTAATAGTTCACATGGGCATAACCAAAAATATGTGTTCTGTGCCAAATGCGGTGCACAGAATATCGAAGGGTCAAAATATTGCCAATCGTGCGGAAATAGGATGAAGTGATTTTATGGTTAAAAATAGCGAAATATACTGCAACAAATGCGGAGCAAAAATATCGCAGGACTCAGAGTACTGCCCAAAATGTGGCGCTCATGTTGGCAAGATGGGGCATGCTAAAAAGAATTTAGTGGAGCGGGAATGGTATATTTTTGCATATCTTTTAGAATTCATATCCGGCATAGTAATATACTTCACAAAAGGCCAAGAGGATAAGCGTTTATTATTCCATAGCGTTCAGGCAATAATAATCGGCATAATAGTGCTGGTGCTAAGCGCAATAATCTTTCCAATCGCATGGCTAATAGCTGTCCTTGGATGGGTATACTGCATGTATATTGGCATAGAGGCGTATAATGGCAGGGATGTAGATGTCCCTATAATTTCTAATGTGGCCTCATCGATGTCAAACTACAAATCAACAAAAAGCTAATGGTGCACTAGCTCTTGTAGCTCTCGTTGTTTCCCGTTATTATAACACAGACGCGCTTTTTCTTAAATGTGCCCGCGTTTTTGTTTATATATTCCAAGAATCCGGCATATCCTACTGCGCCTCCAGGCTCTGCATATATGTTCTTATCTGCAAGAGCCTGCATTGCGTCAACTATTTGCTTATCTGATACAAATAGAGCATCACCATGCGTTGCTTTTATTGCGGATATCGATTCCATTCCGAATGTAGGATAGCCTACGGCTATGGCATCTGCGATGGTATTTGGCTTCTCATAGGCGATGGACTTATTGTGGATGTATGCATTTACCAAAGGCATGCAGCCTTCGGATTGGATTGCTATGATTTTAGGAAGGCGTTTTATTAATTTGAATCGTTTCATCTCCACTAATCCTTTATAGAACCCTGAAAAAAGTGTACCGTTGCCAAGCGGCATAAATACATAGTCGTATGTGTTTTTGTCAAATAATTCATAGGCTATTGTCTTTTGGCCCTCCTTTCTATAATGATAATCTCCGCATAAAAATGAACCGCTTTTCTTTGCGTACGCCTCCGCCTCCCTCAAAGCGCTATTGAAATCTCCATTGACATAACGTATCTCAGCATTCTCCGCAAATATCTTGTTTATTTTATCCTTGTTGGCATTCCTGCTTATAAATATCGTGCAGCCAACTCCAAAGCGCTTCGAGTAGCGCGCTATGGATAACCCCATATTTCCCGTTGATGCGCAGACAATCTTTTTTGCATTCAGTTCTATTGCTTTGGATACCTCTATTGCAGATCCCCTGTCCTTAAATGTGCGCGTAGGGTTGTGGGTTTCTATTTTAAAATCGATTTTGATGTTATGCTTGCGGTCCAAATAGCATCTTATCGGAGTATTGCCTTCCTTTAAGCTGAAGATCTTGGTGATCGGCAGCAGACTTATATACCTTGAGATGCCAACATCTTTTTTAGTTCGCCTAGGCCATTCTTCAAGCGAATTATAATTGTATTCTACCTCTAAAATTGATTTGCATTTTATGCATCTAAAGCTTCCGATGCCATTTTCGTAGCCGCACTTTGTACATACTATGTGGTAGTCCATAGCTGAATATACATAAAAAAAGGTTAAATGCGTATCTATTGCTTATAGTCGCATCAAAACGCAACAATGAAGCAAAATCGTTAGTTATAAATATAACCTAATTTAAAATATATATGTGATAAGATGCCAAAAAGCAGATATATAGCTAGAATAGTCGATTCCGTACTTGCGGACCCTTCGATTAGCAAGGCCCTAAAATCACATAATGTTGATAAATTCACAAGCCTATTGGTTGAAGACGAGAAATTTAGCCATATACTAAGAACCCCGGCGGCTAGCAAGTTTGTGGATGCCATTTCAAAGGATGAGAGAGTAATTAGCCTTTTAAGAGTCCCGACGGATTCGATAGTAGATAAGATCATATTTCATCCAAACTTTAAAAATGCCACTGCATTTAATGCGGATGCAGATTTCACAAAGTTGTCTGGCGCAATTGACGGCATGTCAAATAACGTATCGTCATTGAGGCGTGATGTATCATCAATTGGCCGCAAATTTGAGGCGTCAAGGAAAGATAATGCAGCAACAATCCAGGAGCTTTCAAAATATCTAAGGTCTAGCGCCAGCGCAATAGACTTAGGGCTAAATGGCATACTCAAGAAATTGGATTTAGTGCAACCTAAAAGTGCCGTAATTGACGATGATGCGATATCAAAAATCATAAATCATCCGGCAGTTTCAAAGTTTATGGAGGATATTGGAAAGATTGGATCTGCCATGAGTGGCAAGATTGAAGAGCTTTCGCAAAAAATAGATAACATATTAAAATCATTATCATCTTCTGCCGCCCAATCTCAAAAAAGCCAGGAGAAGGAGATAGATGAGGCAATAAAAGGCATACCTGAAGATGATAAGAAGAAAAAGGAGAATGAAGCGCACAGATCTAAAATGGCCAGCGCTGGAAGAAAGATTATAGCTGGCTATGGCATAAGCGCATTGGCATATCTTGTGCCCTCCGCAACTGCATTCGGCGTAGGCTTATTTAGCGTGTTGTCTTTCGGCGGAGGCGTGCTTGTTTTATGGGGAGTAATATCTCTGGTACGCAACTATAAAAAGCACGGCTGGTAAATATATAACTGTATATATTTTACCACTTTAGCATTTTAATACTAAATGCTAATCGCGGCGCTCGCTACTGCTATGTCCTGAGCTTTTTGGCTTGTAGTGGTGCTTGAGGCCGCTGCCGCTTGTATCCCATCCTTTATTATCATGCCTGCTAAAGTTATCCCTGCTTCCGTAGTTGCGTCTTCCTCTGTTGCCATAACCTCTAGAGTCCGGACGGGAAGATTCCCTGTTAAATCCTCTTTGGCCAAATCCTCCCTCGCGGCGCCTGCGCATCTCGGGCAGCTGAATGTCCTTGTATTTTGCGGTGTCTAAATCTATATGGCTCATCTTCACGTTAGCCTTTCTCTCTGTTGCCATGAGCAAATCCCTCTGCTCGTAGCTAAATAGCGTAAATGCCCTTCCATCCTTACCCATTCTTGCTGACCTTCCGACCCTATGCACGTAGATGTGCGGATCATCTGGTGCATCGAAGTTTATTACGTCTGTGATGTTGGGTATGTCAAGGCCTCTAGAAGCAAGGTTTGTGGATATTAGAAAACGCCCGTGCTCCTTGAATGCCATAAGTGCGCGCTCCCTGCGCGATTGGGTTAATCCACCATGCATTAGCATGGCGTTTAGCTTGTTATCGACTAAAAATCTGTGCAAAAGGTCCGATTCGCGCTTGGTCTCGGTGAATATTATACATTTCTTTGGATTGAACTTGTCTATATATGCCAAAAGTGCGGAAAACTTCAGCCGTCCATTTGCTATAAAGTAGTTATGAGTTATAGTGTTTACAGTCAAATCCTCTTCTTCACCAACAGTAAGGCGCATGGCATTGCTCTTCATATACTTTCTTGCAATGTCAGTTATCTCTCTTGGCATTGTGGCGGAGAACAGCATCATCTGCCTGTCGCTTGGTGTCATAAGTATTATGCGCTCCACGTCCTCTATGAATCCCATATTGAGCATTAAGTCCGCTTCGTCTAATACTAAATGCCTTATCTTATCTAGGTGCAAAGCACCGCGTTCAATTAGATCAAGTATTCTTCCTGGTGTGCCTATCACTATATTTGAGCCCCTATGAAGGCTCTGCATCTGTATGTTTATCGATGCGCCGCCGTACACTATTGTTATCCTAAGCCCAAGCTTTGCGGCCATCTTCTCCGCTACGGAATTTACCTGTATGGCAAGCTCTCTTGTAGGAACCACTACGATCGCCTCAGTGCTGCGTCCGTGCTGGAGCATCTGCATTATCGGGACCAAAAATGCCCCTGTCTTGCCGCTACCTGTCTTGGACCTTACAACAACGTCCCTGCCTTCAAGAAGCAGTGGTATTGTTTTGTCCTGCACCTCTGTCATACTGTGGAAATTCATAGCCCTTAAAGCCTCAATTAATTGCGGCTTTAGGTTCAATTCAACAAATTCTTTCAAATTAAGCACCTAAAATAAGTACAAATAGTATATATACTTCTGTTGCGAAGCACTATATAGCTTTGTAATGAGCCAATGCGAAAAATCAGATCACATCGCACTGCATATCTTAGCCATACTGTTCCATTAGCCTCTCTAATTCTGTCATGTTATTTCTGCTTGCCAATTCTGCTGCAGTCCCCAAATCAGACCTTGCGCTAAGATCAGCGCCCCTGCGTATTAGAAATTCAGCGATTTTTTCATTGCCGCTATTGATGTGCATTATAAGTACAGACCTGCCTAAATTGTTGGTCGCATTAATATCTGCGCCCTTCTGCTCAAGCATCATAACGTTGTCAATCGATAGGTTTTTGTTCATTATTATGGTGTCGCCGGTTTTCTGGTTTGTAAGGTTTGGATTTCCTCCATGATTTATGATCGCGCGCATAGCATTTTCGTTATTTGCCCGTACTGCCTTTATTAGAGCAGAGCTCATGGCCTTTTTATCTGTTATATCTTTTGGAAGGTTGCTCTCGAGTTCAGATATTCTGCGTTTGGCAAAGCTGACCAAAGAGAAATCCCTCTCATGGGCGATTATGTATTCAAGAGTAGGTATGGTTACATCCTTATTTGATAAGACTGCCTCTTTTGCAAATAAAAGGCGTGGCGCGAAAGCATCAGCACCTAGAAGGCTTACCGCCTTGCGGTATAATGTGCCCTCATATAAATCCCTTGCCGCTATATCTAGCAGCTTTGGGTCTACATTCTCACTGCTAACTACAGCCTTAAGCACCCCTATGCCATTTCCTATCATCAAATTAGCCTTTACGTCCTGCCTCAAGTCCGCGCGCGCACCGATTGCTTTTAGAACCTTCTTAGATGGATCAGATACTGCCATTTTAGCAAGAGTGTCTTGGCTTGTGCTTTTATTATTCACGACCGCAAGCCTAACCTTTTTGCTCGGGTCCTCTGCAAGCCTATCTAGTAGCTCAGCGCTGGCATCTAAGCTCTTTGCGGCAATCGCCCGCTTGCTTGCCCTTTTGCTATTTGCGAGCTTCTCTAATGCAATCATATAAGGTGGCTGAACAGTAGTACTTATTGGGGCTGTTTTCATTTTTTGCGGCATGCTAAAACCTCTAGAATTATAATTATTATTCAATGATTGGTCCTGGTTTGAAAATGCTGTGTTGTCTATCGTTGGTGGAGCCAGTACATTATCATATTGCTTCATTGCGCCATTATACAGTGCCCAGTAAACATACCACCATCCGTGGTCGTATCCTGAAGTTTGGTTATTATAATGCTTATCTTTAATTTGGCTTAGAAAATAATCATAATGCTTATATGAAGAGTCAACTCTAACTGCTCCGCTTCCAGCGAAATCAATTAGTTCGTTTCTATGTATTGCCTCTGCGGCCTTTATCGAAGTTGCAAGCTCTGTTTGCTTTAAATATTCGGCTTTGTATCTCTCTGGCATATTGCTTTTTTCAAGCCACATCTTGTTTAATTCCTTCCACGCCTCAAGTTTTCCCGCATTGTCCTTTCTTGCCAATAGAACGCGCATGTCAATGTCTCTCTCATCTCCGTCTTTTATACCAAAGGATAGCTTCATCCTGGACCAGTATTCTATTTGGTGCTTTTCATAGCCGATGTTGTTTTTGAAGCTGCTATGCATTGCCATTGCTTCCTGTTCAGATACGGCATTAGTCTGCCTTGAACTTTTTGTAGCTTGAACCATCACCATCACTTATATTAATTTTATCTTAGGAAGTATATATACTTTTATGTGCTTTAAATGGTTAACTTTAAAACTCTTTCAGTAAGCGATTTAATAAGCCGCCTTCATGATGCTATCGCGTCATTCATAAAAAATATCGAGGATGCGGTTGACATGAACAATAAAGCGGACATGGACGAGATTATAACCATACGCGATCATATAACAAAGAAATTGCAGAATGGAGAAGATATAAAGGACAATACGAAGATAATAGAGCTTTTGGATTTGCTATCAAGGGACAAGATGATACTTGAAGTCGTAAAGGACGACGCATCGGAATGGCTTGATATATTGGAAGCAATAGAAGGACAGATGGCTGGCCATCGCCCGATGTCCGAGCAAGATAAGCAGGAGCTGATAAAGATAAATGCGATGACAGGCGAATTAAAGGAGCTTATAAGAAAATAGCGGGCGCCAAACTACGGCGCACGCCACCTGTATATGCTGCTAGCTATGCTGTTTAGCCGCGGGTCTTCTTGAATGCGAAGACCAAAAGCGCCATTGCTGCTGCTCCAATCCCAAAGAACTTTGCCTCTGGAGGTATGTTATTTATTACATCCTCTGTTGCAGCCAACGCGTTTGGCACCTCTTTTCGTATTAAGCTTTTAGCATGATTTACTGCTTGCTCTGCTGCACTTGTTCCTGTGGAGCTTTGGGGTGCAGGCGTATAACTATATGGCATGGTCTGCTGCTGCTTCTGTGCGGGCGCCGCCTGCGAATAACTCTGGGACGCCTCTGGACTTGCAGGCATTATAGTATAAACCTTCTCTCCAACTACTGTAGTGTATATAGTTGTTGTGGTTGTTTTGGTTGTAGTTCTGATTGTATTCTCATTGCTCTTTTCTTTATTATTTGAATTAAGATCTGTTCTTGGCTTTATCTTCAAGCTCTTTACCGATAAGCCAGGTACCTGTGCAGGGTGATTCCAAGGTTTGTATATCTTTGGCGGGTCCCTATTTTGCGGCTCGCTATTTGCATAAGAGCCTACCTGCGGGCTTGATGAATATGGAATTCCAATATATCCCTGCTGATTTTGGATTGCAGCAGGCGCAGAATAGTTACCTGCAGGATATGGTATTCCTACATAACTTGGCTGATAGTTGTTACCTCCATAAGAAGGTGCATACTGACTTGCAGGAT
>JAJZLZ010000030.1 GCA_021850375.1 Microcaldota archaeon | reverse complement strand
CATCAATCTCGCTGGATTTCATCCCCATCTTTGCCATGATGCTCTTCATGGCTCGTGGATCAATATTTGGCATCATACAATCACAAACACTACTATGAATATGCGGCAAAGAAATAAAGGGCTTTATGCCAATTTTGGATAAAATATGCTGCTTTATAATATTGCTGTCATTGATGTGTGTCGATAAACTCCTCAATTAGCACCGTAGCATATGAGCCAGCGGGAAGCATAAATTTCATTGCTGCAGATCCATCGTTATTTTCTACTTTGAAGTTTGAAAAAGGCGCAAAGATAGGCCTAACATCTCCCTTGCAGCCAAGATGCGGCATGTGTCTTACAATAAAATCGCCGGCTTTTATGCCTAAGCGTTCAAGCTCTATAGATTCTATCTCCGTTATATTTTTTGTATTATAACCGACGATGTTTGCAAGTATTATAGAGTCCTTCTCCTCTCCATGCGCTATTCGCATGCTCTGTTGGGAATAGAACTGCCTTTGATTTAAATCACATATCAAATCTCCTTTAATTGGATTTATATGACCCTCGCGTATGAACTCTTCGACCTCCTTGTTGAATATCTGCGCTTCTAGTGCGTGTATAAACATCAAAAGAAGGGTTTTAGGGAGCGCCTTAAGCGCGCCTTCAAAATCGTTCTCAAACATCGAAAGGTGGCTAAGCATGCTCCTCTCATATCGCAGATAATGTGGGAAATATTCGCATGCATCCTTGAAATCCAGTTCCTTTGACAGCCTTGTCCTTGCCGATATGGCATCTTCATTCTTTTCGTTTGTAATATCCGATAGAAAATGCATGACCGCTGATTCGAACTCGCCTTTTATAATATCGATGCCTATTTGCGCATTATTTCCTCTTGCGCCAAATCGTTGTAATCCAAAATAGTTTGGAAACTTTTTGCCTAAACCCTCTGCAGATTTTGCAATTATGCTGGTATCTATTTTGCCATTTATCCTTATGACAAAGGAGTTTCCTATAAGCTCCCCCATCTTAATCGCCCTATTGCTCCTCCATGCGCCATTTATTGATATGTCCTTTATATGAAGCCTTGTGATGTCATCAAGCGAAGCGCCAAATATGCTGCATAGCTGGGTAGAGGTTGAAGTGTGGTCTTTAGTTCCGGCAAATCCAATTGAAGACTTGCCGCGATGGCAATGCTTTGCTATCTCAACAAGCGCCTGGGCTGTGTTCCAGTTCCTCTTTTGCATTACAAAAGATACGAATTTCCCTTCCAATATGTCTTCATACCCTAAATCTGCGGAGTCATATGTTTTGTTTAGCTCCAATACTGTGCCGTTTTCGCATATCTCCTGGACGATGAAATCATCAGGGCTGTTTTTTATTTGCCCCAATTGCCTCTCATATCCTGATAGGCGCAACATAGCTCTATTCACATTGTATATTCGCTTCCTATTGAAGGAACAGTGGCTTTGTAACCCTTTGCTTCTATTGAAGTGCGCAGGTCTTCAGATCTGCTGATCTCGCCGTGCACCACATAGACGCTCTTTAAATCCTTAATCTTACCAACAAGCGCCTCTAGCTGCTTTCTGTCTGCGTGGGCGGAGAGGTGGTGTGTTTCAACAGTCATATTTATCTTAACCTTTCTTCTGTCTATCTCAATTTCCTTCTCGCCATCTTGAAGCGCCCTGCCGCGCGTGCCTATTGCCTGATAACCCACAAGTATTATCTTGTTCTTTTGGTCTGATGCCAAATGGGGCAAGTAATATAATATCGGGCCTCCGGTTAACATGCCGCTTGTTGTTACTATAACGCAGCTCTTAGTCTGCTTGACTATCTTGCTCCTCTCGTTCTTTCCCTCAACATCCGTAAAATTCGGGCTCCTGAAAGGGTCCTGCGCTGCAGCTCTTTGCGGCAGTATATGACGTTGTGCCTGTGTATGCGCATCGCCTTGCTTATCATTCCGTCAACATATATGTCGACTTTAGGTATAAGCCCGGAATTCATATAATCGTCAAGAAGCAGCAATATCTCCTCTGCTCTGCCTACTGCAAATGAGGGTATTATGATTTTGCCGCCTGCCAGTATTGTCTCCTTTATGCTCTTCATCATGTTTCCTGCTATTACCGATTCGGAAGGGAATATGTTGTCCTTTCCACCGTATGTGCTCTCTATGATGAGAGTGTTTGCGTGCAGATTGCGCGTATCGGCTCCCTCCAAAAGCTTTGTGTGCGATAGGAAGAAATCTCCGGAATATATCAGCCTATGCTTGCCGTCATCAGCCGTTATCATGCTGCTGCCGACGATATGGCCCGAAGGTATGAAGCTAAATGTCATATCCCCTACTTTAATCTCGTCTTTGAATTCGCAGACCTTAAAGCTCTTTTGCATCAATGAAAGCCCCTCTTTGGTCACGTCCTTTGGCTCTGATATGCGCATGTAATCGTTGACGACCACGTTACCTAGCTCCAATGTGGGCTTTGTCACATAGACGCTACCCTTAAAGCCCGCGCTGAATAGATGCGGCAAATACCCTATATGGTCTAAGTGCGCATGCGAAACAAATATCGCATCCAAGCTCCTTATCAATTCAGCAGGGATCTTCGGGTGCTCAATTGTGCGCCCGAGTTTAACTCCCGCGTCAAATAATACTCTGGTCTTATCAGAATTTATTAAAATGCAACTCCTGCCTACTTCTCCTGCTCCACCGTAAAATGTTAATTTCAAAAAATCACTTTCCTTCTGTTTATGTTATCTTATCTTTATGTTATAATTAATCCTTGCTTTCTCTTTTATCTATTACAGCGATGTCAGCAAGGTTTATCTCCTGAATCTGCTGCGTTTTTTGTTCCTTGTGCCTTTGCATGGGTTTTTTGGGCTTCATATACATCGTGCGTTCTATGCCAAGCACCTTGCGCAGTCCGTCATATGCTATATCCAATTCCTTGTCTATTGCCGTTATTTTAGGCTCCAATTCCAATATCTCCTTTCTATAGTCCTCAATGTCTCCTTTGACCAGCCCTATCTTTCTTTTTATCTTAACGGAAGCGCCAAGCTCGTCTAGCTCCCTGTTTATCTCGCCTATCTTGCGTATGATCTCCTTTTCTTTGTCCAAAGAGCTTGCATCGGTTGATATTCTAAATTCGAGCCTGTTCTTCATGCGCTTTAAGTATCCAAACCGCTTCATGTTTTCTTCGTCTTTGCCGCTGTCCGCATTTGCTTTTGACATCCTCTCAAGAGCGATATATTCCTCTTCCTTATAAGATAGGCGCCTTCTGCACTCCTTTATGCGCATAATCAGCTTTGAGCGGTTAGTCTTTAATGCGGATATCTCTTCGTTTATACGCAGAGCTTCAGGATTGTTTGACTGCGAAACTATATCGTTTATCGGCGTATGCCCGCTAGGCGGGTTATGCCTAAAATTAGGCTGCTGCGTTGTAGCGCCATTATTTAATTGCTCCTTCTTTGCTTCTTCTGTATTGCTATTCAGTTAATCTCCTCTGTCGATAAAGAGTTAATATAAAAACTATATAATTTTTTTATAAGCATCTAACAGCTTATCTGTTGTTCTTTCAATCGAATACTCCTTTGCTGTATTTAACATATCTTTATATGACCCTATATTATATATAACCTTCCTTATTTTTCTTGCACATGCGTAATGGTCATTTGGCTTGAATTTCTCGCCATTTTTGCCATTGATAATCAGCTCCTTTAATGCCAAATAATCTGCGCCAATAACGGGCTTTCCGCATGCCATCGCCTCAAGTGTTACTATTCCCTGCGTTTCGAAAGTGCTCGGCATGCAAAACGCGTCTGCGGCGGCATAATATGCGGGCAGCTTATGATTCTCTATAAAACCTGTGAAGTCAAATATATTGTTTAGCCTATATCTTGTAACCATTGATTTGTAATAATCCAGCGCCGGGCCCGAGCCAGCTATTACGAACCTAAAGTTATCATTCTTTAGAAGCATTGCGGATTTGATGAGCGTCTCAAGGCGTTTTTCCCTGCTGACTCTGCCGGCATAGAGTATAACGTGCGAATCGTCTAATATGCCAAGAGACTCTCTTATTTCAGATCCGTTAACTTTGTTGTTGAATAATTTAGTGTCTACGCTGTTTGGCACTACTGATATGTTGTTAATGTTGTGCTTTTGGAGCATGCTTGATATTACGTTGCTTGGCGCAATCGTCGCATCGCATCTGTTGTAGAACAGATTTGCATAGCGCCATGAGTATTTTTCTATGAGTTTGCGCATACGTCTGTTCTTGAATGTGTACTCTTTTATGACTGCCGGGTCCATAAACAAGGTGTGAAAAGAGCCTATTATCGGGGACCTATTGAGCTTTGCGTTCATCATCCCATTAGTGCCCATCATAAATGGCGTCTGCAGATGCGTTATGTCGAAGTTCCTCATGCTCCTGCCTGCCGGATTTACAAGCGGCAAAAGCGCTATGCTGTATTGTGGATATTTATTAAAGCGTATGCCTCTTACTATGTGGACATTATCATAATCTGCAGTAATTCTTTTAGTTTCGGAGTTGCCCGCTGCAAATACGTGTACGTTGTGGCCTCTTCTAATTAACTCTTTGCGGAAGTTTAGAAGGGATATTACTACCCCGTCGACTGCGGGTAAAAAACTGTCGGTATAAAACGCAATATTTAGTTTTTCTGGCATTAGACTACACTTTGCAGTTTATATCTTCACTGCCTCTCCGCCAGCAGATTTTATCTTCTCCTGCGCGCTCTTGGAGAATTTAGATGCCTTTATTGTTAACTTTCTATTTATCGCTCCGTTTCCAAGAACCTTGAAGTTTTCAAGTGTGATCTCACTGTTTCCGCTTCTTACTGCCCTTCGCTCTATTTCCCTAAGTGTGATCTCGCGCATCTTATTAACCTTCATATTCCATGGTACAAATCCCACCTTTCTTATGAGCTCAGGTGCGTACGCTGTTATATAGGTAAATTTATGCTTTGACCCTGTGCCAAGCCCCCTGCCTGCGTTTCCCTTTCCTCCTTTGCCTCCCTTTCCTCTAGCGTTCTTTATGTTTCCAACTCCCCATCTCCTTGTGCCAAAGTACTTTCTTTTACGCTTATCGTGCCTTACTACCATGATCACACCATTCGTTTTATAAGTTCGTTTATCTTAGGGCCCACATATCCAAGGTTCCCTCCCTGTTCAACGCTTAGCTTTGTGCTCTTGTATCCGTGCCTTGGAGGGTGCAGCCGCAGAGGCATGTGCTCTTTTAGCTTTGCATTGCTATATCCTCCTGAGGCTATCTCTCCATATACCATGCCATTGCCCCTCTTATTTATCAAGAGTTCAAGGGTTGGCGTGTCTATCTCGCCATATGCGACATAGTCCTTGCATTTCTCTACCATGCCACTATATGAGTCGTTCATTATTATAAGTGAGCAGTTGCTGACCCTCTTTAAATTGAGCCTTTCAAGGGTCTCGCTTATGTCCGAGCGCACATTTACCCGACCCCGTATGCGCACTATTGCTATTAACTTTTCGTTATTCTCTTTCTTATTCATAAAATACGACCTTCTGTAATTAAGTATACAATTGAATTATCTTAGTGGGCACAGCTATATATTCCTTACTATAAGATACAATTTAATTCCCATCCTTATGCCTGATCCTATCTGATGCAATCTGCTTGAATTTTGAGCTTTTAAATCTCTCTTTCATATAAGGCTTTAGCCGAATGAGCCTAAATTCAAGTTTATTCGCGCTTGCGAAATTTTGAATAGCATTTTCATCTATTTTCTGGTCATATCCTAAAACCACGGTGTTTGGCCTGATCTTTTTTAATACTCTATACATGCCATTTTTTGAAATCGTCCTGTTTCCAAGAATCGCCTTGTGCACAAACTTCAAAGAGCCGACAATCACCTTCCTAGATCTCTCATCCATTATGGGCGCAACTCCTTTTATCCTATTAACCGACTCGTCCCTTGCAATAACGACAGTCAGCTTTCCGTGTTTTGCCGCATTGCTTAAATATTTTATATGCCCTGGGTGCAGTATATCAAATGTGCCAAACGCTATTGCTATATTATTGTTGTCAACATTTCTCGCTCTGCGCGCCCCCATATTCCCGCCTAAAATAATTTATTCTGCCCCTCTGATTTTTTACTTTCATTACTGCCTGGCGCTTCTATGACCCCGTATTCCCCATCATAACCCGGCTTTATTGAGAGTTTCCCTTCTCTGCTTGCAAATATTAATTCAACAAGCTCCCTATTTGCTCCTGCCTCTTCAAAAATGTCCTCCTTTGCATGCAAAAGAGCGTTTAATTCGCTCCCGGCTTTTTCAATTATTAAATTATAAATATTCCATGTCTTTTTGGTCGTCATCGAAGATTTGTAGGCGTATGCGCAGAGCTCATGCAACGGAAGAAGCTTGCTAAAAGGAACCTTATTTTTCGCGACATACCCGCTTTTCTCTTTTGCCAATTCTTCTATCCTGTACTCAACCCCGATTGTTAGGGGCTTGCCGCATATTGGGCAGATGCTATTTAGCTGCTTTGTTCTCTGCGGCGCGCAGGAAAACTTGCAGTTCCTATGGCCGTCAAAATGGTATTTTCCATATTCTGGGTATGTTTCAATCGTGCCGGCAAGGCCGCTAGAAGTGCGTATTGCCTTTATGATGTTCTCATAGCTTAAATTTGCGATGTCAAATACCGTGGCTTCGCGCCCTATGCGCCAGGGCCAAAACGAATGTGCGTCGGAAAAGCTTACAATGTTAACGTTTTCTTTAAGCCTATTTAGCATCGAAGGGTCGGCAGACATCCCTGATTCGATGGCATGTATGTTCTCAACCTGCTCCTCAAAACACTCTCCAAGGGAATCAAAGCCTGAGTCGCTTCCAAATACTCCAAACCAGGGCGTCATGCAATGCGCAGGTATGACCTCTATCATTTCGTCTATTCGCTTTAAGTCCCTGGTTAGGTTTTTGCAGCTTATCCCAAATATCGGCCTACCGTCATAATCCAGCCTTCCCAGGCCGCCAAGATATGCTATTATATTATCAGCAACCGCCCTGTTAGGCGCATATATCAAAAGATGTACGGCCCTTCTTTTGCCGCCTTGGCTGAACATCAAGCTAACTTCTGTTTGCCATATAAAAGGAAAGTTTGTTTTGGTCCATAGTATGCCATTCTCATCTTCCCTAACGCTGTTAATTATGTCCTTGTACTGCTTGGGATGCTGGAAATCTCCTGTACCTAAAAGATCAATACCCTTTATTCGCGCATATTTCTCCAAATTCTCAAAGCTGATATCTTTCGATGTCGCCCTCGCATATTTTGAGTGTATCTGCAAATCTGCTATAATTTTCATTATAATCGCCTATTAACGCCGTTCTTTAAGCATATAGCTTCTATTTGGCATTTGCTGCAAAATGGCACTTTGCTGCAAAGCGCCTTTCCGTGCGCTTTTAGCACATATGCGATTATGCCCCAATACTCTTTTGGAATGTTATTTATAAGGTCCTTCTCTATGTCGTCAGGTTTTTTGTTCGAGCTTAGCCCTATCCTATACGCTAGTTTTATGACCCACGTATCTACTGGTATCCCCTCTACTCTATTAAAAGCGTTTATCATTATGGTATTTGCGGTTTTTCTGCCTACTCCAGAAAGCAGCAGGAGCGCATTTAGATCGCACGGCACCTCCCCGTTAAATTTGCTTTCTATTGTTTTGCACGCTTCTATGATATTGCTAGCTTTTTTAGAGGCAAAACTCACGCTTTTTATCATGTCTGATAATTCTTCTTTGTCTGCTGCTGCGTAGTCGGATGCTCTTTTGTATCTGCTAAATAGCGCTGGGGTTATTTTATTTACAATCTCATCGCGAGTCTGGGCGGATATTATTGCCGCAACTAAAAGGTCCAGCGGAGTTTTAAAATTTAGGTAGTAATTGGCATTCTTGTACTGTTTGCATAATATCTTAGCCGCTAATGCCGCATCTTTTTTAGAAAGCACAGCAGGTTTTTCTTGCGAAGGCATAAAAATAGATTCGTACTACAAATATTTATGGATAATAGCGCAACGGCAAAAAAATGCCATATGCTAAAAATAGTGGTCGCAAAGCTGAAAAGAAAATACGGTGCCAATTTGCGCACATCCCTAGATGCATCAAGTCCCTGGGAGCTGCTTGTTGCGACCATGCTCTCGGCGCAATCCCAGGACAAGCAGGTTAATGTTGTAACAAAGGATTTGTTCAAAAAATACCATTCTGTTGAAGACTACGCAAGTATCTCGCCTAAACAGCTGTATTCTCAGATAGGGTCTTTGGGCTTATATAAAAACAAAGCTAAAAACATCGTCGCATCGGCTAAGGCGATAGTCAATAATTTCAACTCACAAGTGCCACAATCAATGGATGAGCTAATTTTGCTTCCAGGCGTAGGAAGAAAGACCGCAAATGTCGTTTTATACAATGCTTTCCATATACGTGAAGGTATAGCAATAGACACTCATTGCATAACCGTTTCGGGCCGGCTTAAAATAACGCGATCCTCAAGGCCAGAGGTGATAGAAAGTGATCTAATGAAACTGCTGCCGAAAAAGGAGTGGGGCGAGATAACTCATTTATTTATAGCATTAGGTAGAGATACATGTACAGCAAAAAGGAAGCTGTGCGCAAGATGCACCCTAAAAAACATATGCCCGTCAAGTGATTGTAAATGATAGCTGCTCTTTTTAGTGGAGGCAAGGATTCTACCCTTGCTATACACCGCATGTATGATGAAGGAGTAAAGACAGATATTTTAATAACGATGGTATCTGAAAACGACTTTAGCTACATGTTTCACAAGCCCAACATAAAATACAGTAAACTGCAGGCACAGGCTCTTGGGATAAAACAGGTGCTGAGCAATACCATGGGCGAGAAGGAAAAAGAGCTAGAGGACTTAGAGCGCGTCTTAGTGGCAAATAATGTTGATGTTTTGATAACCGGTGCAGTGGCGAGCACTTATCAAAAAGAGCGCATAGAGAAAATATGCGATAGGCTGTCTATAAAATGCCACTCTCCGCTATGGCATATAGAGCCAATTGTTGAGCTAAAGGAGCTCTCAAGCAATTATAATGTAATCGTTACGCAGATCGCCGCTGAGGGAATGGACGAGAGCATGCTTGGCCATCGCATAGACGATGAAATGATAAAGCGCTTGGAGCAGATCCATGAGCGTCATAGGATAAACATGCTATTTGAAGGGGGCGAAGCGGAGTCCTTTGTTTTGGACGCTCCGCTCTTTAGGAAAAAAATAGTTATAGAAAGCGCCCGATTAAAATCTCACGGACAGGTAGGCCAGTATATAATAGAAAAGGCAATTTTGGCGGAAAAATAAGGTGGCATAATGATACTATCTGAGCGAAGCACTCATGTAAACGGCGCGATAAACGAGCTGGATGCGCTTGCGGATAAATTAGAAAGGTCTGGAAAACAGCTAATAAAGATGAATATAGGCGACCCATCGAAGTATTTTCCGACGCCGGACTACATAATAAACGCCTACATAGATGCGCTCAAAAAACACAAGACATATTATTCAAGCCCAAATGGGCTATACGAGCTAAGGAAGCAGGTCGCTAAAAAATACAATGATATAATATCTGCTGACGATGTGTTTATAACCCAGGGTATATCCGAGGCATTGATGATACTAAATTCGGCCATGATAAACCCGCGCGACAACGCCCTTATAATAAGTCCCTATTTCCCCCCTTATATCCCATTTTTAAAGTCAAACGGCGGAATCCCTATAATATTCGAGCAGGACGAGAACAACGGCTGGTCAATAGACACTGACATGCTGAGGAGATACATCCACAATATGCGCCTAAAATACATGCTCTTTGCAACTCCGAGCAATCCTACCGGAACCATACTATCAAAAAAGGTAATCGCTGAACTTGCCGACATAGCAAACGACAACGATCTTATGATAATAAGCGATGAGATATACGATGAGCTTACATACAAAGGAAAGAAGTTCACTAGTATATCGTCAGTTGCATCCGGCATACCCTATATTGTGTTAAACGGTGCATCGAAAACGCTAGACTCGACAGGCTTTAGGATTGGATACATTATAGCTAATGGCGATAATGAGGATATGCGCGCCTTGAAATCAAAAATTTACGATTACTGCTCTTTGAGGCTATCAGCAAACACACCCGCGCAATACGCCGCGTATGAAGGCATGCGCAATGCCAAGGAACATAAGGCGGCAGTAGATTTTATGAACAGCGCAATACAGGCACGCGTTAAGATAATGGCAGATGCGATAAACAGGCTAGATGTAATGAGTGTTGTAATGCCAAGCGGGGCATTCTATTTGCTGCCTAAAATAGACTTCAGCAAACTTGACATCAAAGACGATTATGAATTTTCAAGAAGCCTTCTTTTAGAAAAGGGCGTGCAGACTGTTGCAGGAAGCGGATTTGGCGCTCCGGGACATATAAGAATTGTCGTACTGCACGAGCCGGATGTTGTAGCACAGGCAGCGGATAAGATATCAAAGTTCTGTTTTGAACATGTGAAGTAAAAAGAGCCTATTCTATTGCATGGCTGTTGTAAATCTCAAATGGATCATATCTGTAAAAATCCTTGCCGTAATACTCCATTTGCGCAGATGCTATTGATTTTACCTCGTGCGTAGCATGAGGCGAGGCTATTGATATTTCTGCCTCCATCATTAACGGTATATCTGTTGCATCCCCTCCTATAACAGTGCAGTTGCGCAGCAGCATCTTGTGTTTATATAATTTACGCTCCACTTTGTTTAATTTGTCCTCTCCATCAGAAATTTTTATATGGATGCCGGCAACTATTCCCGCCTTAAAAATATCCCTATTCGATATGCGCCAATCTATCCTATGTACTCTCATCGCGCCGCGTGCGATAGTAGATCCACTTAGCGTTGCAATTATTTTCTTATTTTCGCTCTCTTCTGCTATGTGGGAAACCTCCGCGCTAGAATTTCTGCGCATATAACAAATCATGCGTTTAAACATCTCCTTTCTGCTAATATCTGCCATGGACATGGCTCTATATTGCATCATCATTGCCTCAATATTAGATTCAGGGTCCGCGCGCAGTATTCTCCTAGCCTTGTATGCGGCATAAAATAAATTCAAAGACCTATTAAATTTAAGGTTAATTGCACTGTTTAGTGCCATTTTTTCGCATAATTTTGAAGTTATGTCGCTGCGCCACAGCGTATTGTCGCCAAAGATTATGGCGTCGGTCTTTTTTATATATGTTAACATTTTATCGTTAGGGTGCATAGAATTTCATCCAAGTTAATATCTCCCTAAATATTATTTAGACTTTATGATGTGGCCTAATTATGCACCTCTGAGGAGGTGGAATTGGGATATTTAAGCCGGCTGAGCGTGCGTCGCATTCTGCGCACTGTTCCTATTTTCCCTGCCGCGCGTAAGCGAGAGCAACCCTGCTACTATAAGTATAAAAATCAGGCCTATAAATGCCGCATGCATGCTCGATACAAATGCTGCGCCGGCTGAAGCTGTTATCTTTGATGTGCCTACGAAAATCTCAAATGCGAGGCTGCGCGGTATGACAAGCGACATTATAAGAAATATAATTACAAAGCTGAGTATAAACCCTAAGCTGCTCATCAGCCTCAAAAGGCCAAACGAACTGCCTCTTAGTTTAGAATCCGCATTTGCCATCGCCGCGCTGCTATTTGCCGGGAAGAACATCGCGCTGCCTATGCCAGATAGTATGGTGCCGATTATTACCACATAAAGCGTTGTACTCAATCCGAGCGTATAGTAGACCATTATTCCAAAGATCATCATCAATATGCCGATGGTTGCAAGGATCCGCGCACCAAATTTATCTGAGTATTTGCCCATGAAAGGAGCAAGTACTCCTCCAATGACATATCCAGGTATTAAAAGGAGCGATGCGTTTAAGGGCGATAGGTCTCTTACTCCCTGAAGATACATTATTATTAGAAATACCGCTCCGATATAACCCATCCCCTGCATGAATGAAGCTAAAACAGAATTGCGGAATATTCTATTTTTAGTTATAGATTTTATGTCGAGCACCGGATTTGCCTTTTTCGAGTCAAATACAAAGAATGCCACTATTAAAAGTATCCCAATGAGTGTTATTATTATGTTTAAAATACTCGCGCCTATTGAAGCAATTTCAAGTGCTCCAAATGACGCCACTCCAATGCCAAGCCCGAATAACACCATGCCGCTTAAGTCCAGCTCCTGCTTGTGTGGCACATCATCATGTATATACTTTATGCCTAATATGACTGCGACTATCCCTATCGGTACGTTTATGAAGAAGATATAGCGGTATCCAAAGAACGTTGTTATTATCCCGCCCAAGACTATACCAAGTATTGCACCGACGTTCCAGCCTAGCGCGGTGAATCCGTACGCCTTTCCTATGTTGTGCTTTTCAAACAGATCCGCTATTATTGCGCCGCTGTTTGACTGCATCATTGCGCCTCCAACAGCCTGCACTATTCTAAATAATATGAGCGAGACGTCGTTTGTTGCAAGCCCGCATAAAAGCGATGCTACCGTGAAAATTCCAAATCCGATGTTGAATATCCTGCTCCTGCCGTATATATCTCCTATCTTCCCAAACTGCGTGGCGCTTACGGCGCTAACTAGCAGATATACTATTATAACCCATATCATGACAGATATGCTTGAGTGGAGTGCAGCTATCATAGAGGGAAATGCGAGCAGCACTATGGTGGAATCTATAGACACCATGAGTACGCCGATGATAATTATGCCTAGCACGATGTTCTTGTATTCCATTCAACCAATCCAAAACAAGTAGTTTAAATTTGAACCTTACAATCTATATATTAGATACATAACATTTAAATCATTAGCACAAGAATACTATACTTAAAGCAGTGTGATAGTATGGAAAAGGAAATAAGGCAGGACAAAGAAAGAATTGAGGAGCAAAAGAAGGAAGGTAGAGCAATTAATATATACAGCAATAGTGGCAAAAAAGATGGCCATCACAATTCACTTAGCAGAGTGGAGCAAATAACTTTTTTAAGGCTTTCAAATACTAATCCGGCAGACTCATTTGAGATGCAATAATGCATTATATGTCAATGTAGCTGCCAAGCAGCTCCTTGGCGTTCTCTTTTGACATGGGTTTTGTTTTTTTGTTTTTTGCGTACGTACATTGGTAGCGTATGTACGATTCATTGACATTGGTGTTGGGCTCCAGCTCCTTGCATTTGTCAATGTAATCAGATATTGATTTTGTAGCGCTAGCCACGTCCATGCCCCTGATATTTACAAAATAAGGTGCCAAAATGAGATTTACCGTTCTGTGCCTAACATCAGGTATTGGGGTTATGAGCAGCCGCTCTATCCAGTCATCAGATCCGTGCCTAATCTTATTTACTGGTGCTTGTATTAAGCCCAGCGATGTCAAATCTATTGATTTTGCATACGATATGATTTCCTTCGGAAGGGCCTCTTTTTTTATTGGAAGGCCGCTGATTATTCTCTTTCTAGACGCCTCTTCAAAGAGCGCGAGCGTCTGTTTCATATTCATGCTAACTTTGCCGTCTTTTAGGTTCGAATTTATTAGCCTCAATGCCTTTGATGCACTAGAGTAAGAGATATACCTGTTGAATGCTATCGCATACGTCCTACCTATTTTGCCATCAGCTTCAAGAGCAATTCCTATTTCGGATGCTATCTCCATCTGCTCGTCTATGTCTGCGCTTCCAAACGCCTCCGCGGACCTTATAGATTCTGCGCGGGCATATCTTTCTATTAGTATTGTGCTTCCAATTGCGCTAAGTAGCATGCGCGCGTGCACGTAGGTTAATACGTATTCGGCCATTATGTAACTTATGTGCGCGTTGCGGTATCTAAGCCCCTGGGTAAGTGCAGATTTAATGTGCTCTGCGGCGCCACGCAAGTAGCGCTCTGATATTTCGTTATTTGCCTTTGAGACGAGTATTTTAGCGGCACTGGAAAACGGATATTTATATGCAAAATTTGATTCCTTTGCTTCTCCCATAAATTCATATGCAACTTAAAAATTATATACTTATGCAGCGTAGTCTAATGCGTGTTATGATGATAGTAATAGATATAGAGACATCAGGAGTAGATCCAAATGCGGATTCGATATTGAGCATCGGTGCAATAGACTTTGAAGAGCCACACAGGCGCTTTTATAAGGAGTGCAGGCTAAGGGAAGGCGCAAACTACAGCGCCGAGTCGTTATCCGTAAATGGATTTAGTAAAGAGGACATAAAATCCCAAGCAAAACCGCATATAAAAGATGTACTCGCCGAGTTTGCATTGTGGGCGGCGGATTCGAGCGACTACACCCCGGCGGGCCATAATGTCATGTTCGACATATCATTTATAGAATCAGACCTCAAACGCTACAATATAGGATTTTCATTAGGAAACAGAAGCGTTGATATGCATGCAATTGCATATGCGCATATGCTATCAAGGGGCATTGCGCCACCTGCAAAAAGGAACAGGACAAATCTTAATTCGGATATGATATTTGAATATGTGGGAATTAGCAAAGAGCCGCGTCCGCACAATGCGCTAGTCGGGGCAAAGATGGAAGCAGAATCTCTATTTAGGCTCATATATGGAAAGGGACTGTTGGATGAGTATAAATCATGCGCCGTTCCAGATTACCTTGTAAAATAGAAATAAGATGCCTTATGCACAGGGCATTTGACTCTTGAAAATGTGCGGAAATGTTTATAAGCGTTTGCAATAGAATAGTATTGCTTGTTTTCCCGCATACTGCTCAATGCAGGAGGGATTATATGGAAAAGGAAAAACTAGAGAGGCTAAGTGCCTTCATCAATGAGAATAAAGGGAAGAGAAAATTCACGCAGAGCGTAGAGCTTGCGATAAACTTCATGGAACTTGATATGAACAAGCCTGCAAACAGGCTGAATTTGGAGGTAAAGCTGCCAAACGGCAAAGGCAAGGCGCAGAAGGTTATTGTCTTCGCAGAGGATAAGGCTATATCAGAGAAGGCGCAACAGGCAGGCGCAAGGATAGTGAATAATGCAGAAGCGCAGACTATGGCTAATGACAAGCTAAGGCTAAACGAGCTGCTCAAATACGAGATGCTTGCGCAGCCCAGCATGATGCCTAGTTTGGCTAAGATGTTTGGTCAGTTTTTAGGTCCTAGGAATAAGATGCCAAAGCCGCTTATCGGACAGGATGTAAAGCAGGCCGTTGAGAACATAACAAATTCAATTTATATTAGAAGCAAGGGCAAATACTTACCTACGGTGCATTGCATAGTCGGAAACGAATCGATGGAGATCGAAAAAATAGCGCAGAACATTGATGAAGTATTGGGTTCAGTTGCCAAGAAGGTTGGCAAGCAGTACATAAGATCAGTATATGTGAAGCTCACGATGAGCCCACCGATTAAGCTGTGAGATGATTAAATGATGGATAAAAAAGGAAAGATTGAATTTGTTCAACGCTCAATAGCAGAACTAGACAAGCGCAAGCTTGTTGGCGTAGTTAATACAAATAATCTTCCAGATCGCCTGGTGCAGTCTACAAGAAACAAACTAAAGCCGAAAACGAGCTTTATCATGGGGCGAAAGACGCTTCTATCGAAAATACTCGAGGGTTCAAAGAGCGGCAAGGGTCTAGTTAAAGACTTGACTGGCACATCTGCAATAGTCGCAAGCGATGAGGACCCATTCGAATTATATGGCCGGTTTAAGGCCGGAGTCTTAAAACTCTCGGCAAAGCCGGGCCAGATAGCGCCAAATGACGTGCAGATAAATAGCGGCGAGACTAGCATAATGCCGGGGCAAACGGTGACAGAGCTAAAGAGCGCGGGCATTGATGTTCAGATACAAAAGGGAAAGGTTGTCATAGCAAAAGACAAAATTTTGGTCAAGAAAGGGGACATGATAAGCCCGGCAGTAGCAAAGGCCCTTAGAATACTTGAAATAACTCCGTTCGAAGCGGTCATGGACCCGAGCGCGTTTGTATACCAGAACATAGTCTTCGGTCGTACGGCGCTGTCGATAACAGCAGATGTGGTGAGCGCGCAGATGAGCGTCGCGTTCAGGCAGGCGCTGTCGATATCGATGGAGTGCAACATATTAAACCAATATACCATAAATAATTTCATAACAAGGGCGTATAATAATGCGCTATGCTTAGGAATCGAGGCGCATGCGCTTGACTCTGGCATAATAGAAGTGCTTATATCAAAAGCGGCGCAATCCGCATCCGCACTTGCCCACAAATGAAATATTTTAGGTTAGTGTCAAATATAATATTAAAACGGTGAATTGAATGGAGTACGTATATGCTGCTCTCCTGCTCGATGCAGCAGGGAAGGAGATAAACGAGAAGAATATAGAAGAAGTCGTGAAGGCTGCGGGCATGAGCCCTGATGAAGCGCAAGCAAAGGCTATAGTCGCATCCCTCAAGGGGGTTAACATAAAAGATGTTATAAAGAATGCGCAGGCAATGCAAGCATCTGCAGCCGCAGCGCCAGCCGCGCCGGCACACGGAGCCGCTCCTGAGAAGAAGAAGGAAGAGCACAAGGACGATTCTAAGAAGGAAGAGGAAGCTGCAGGAGGATTGGCAAGCCTATTTGGCGGCTAACATATACGCATGTAAATAAATAACGCAGATACAATATAAAGTATATCTGTAGATATGTTAGTGATGCGATATGGACGTATATGTAGATAAGCCCAAATGCACTGGATGCCAGCACTGCAAGGACGTATGCCCTGTTGCGGTATTCGAGATGCATAGCAGAGCTGATGCCGCAAAAGCGAACGCCGACAACGCGCCTGAAGAGATGAAATGGGCGGGCGTGCATGATCCGGCAGTCGAGGCAAAATGGAAGGATGTGCAGGATGGGCACAAGCACTTTGCACCGGAAAATGATGGCCAGAGCGGAGGCATATCAGTTGGTATAAACGGATCCGCATGCATACTCTGCCAGGCATGCCTTATAGAATGCGAAGGAGAGTGCATACACATAATCGACGATTCGGGCAATAAATACCAGTCCATCTATAAGTAGATTGCAATATAGATGTGCCAAATGATTTTGGCACTCCATTCTTTTCCTTAAATATTTTTATATTAAACATGTATCTACAGCATACGCAGCGCGTTTTCGGTGCATCTATGATATCATATGCAACATCCTCATTTAGCGCCCAAGAGAGCCTTGGCTCTTTGAATTTGTATGTGCGCAAGTGGTTTGAGCAAAACTTTACGGAATTAACTCCTCCTCAGCGCTTCTCATTCAAGCTGATAAGCGAGGATAAAAATGTTCTGATTTGCGCGCCTACGGGATCGGGCAAGACAATCTCGGGTTTTCTTTCGATAATAAGCAGGCTTTTTGATTACAGCATGCAAGGCAAATTAGAAGAGATGGTGTATTGTATATATGTCTCGCCTCTAAGGGCGTTAAACAACGACGTTTACAAGAATCTGCTTGGCCCAATTGAGCAGATATATTCGATTATACGAAAAGAGCTGGGAATTGATGTTATAAAGCAAAATATAATGCCTGTTAGGGTCGGGATCAGAACCGGCGACACCTCTCAGAGTGAGAGGAGAAGACAGCTTTTGCATCCGCCTAATATATTAGTGACGACACCTGAGAGCCTTGCGATACTTTTAAATTCCGATAAATTTGCACAAAAACTAAGGCAAGCAAAGTTTTTAATCATAGACGAGTTGCACGGGCTCGCGGGCAATAAGCGCGGTGTGCATCTATCACTTTCCATAGCACGGCTTGAGCACATGATAGGCCATAGGCTATTGCGCATAGGGCTTGGCGCCACGATGAATCCTATGGATGAGGCCGCAAAATATCTTGTTGGTTGCGAGGGCGGCGAGATGTCTGATTGCATCATTGTTGATGCATCATGGGACAAAGGCATTGATGCAAAGGTGGCATATCCAAAAAGCGAGCAATCGCTTTCGATCCAAGATGATTTTGACGGTCCTATGTATGCTGAAATCGACAGGATAATACAAATGTGGAAATCAACTATTATATTTACAAACACGCGCGCGGGCACGGAGCGCGTAGCGCTCAATTTGAAGCGCCGTTTCAAATACGGGGAGGAGATAGCCGCGCACCATGGCTCACTCTCAAGGCAGTCAAGGCTCGAAGTGGAAGAGCTCTTGAAGAAGGGCTCGCTAAAATGCGCTATATCCTCAACCAGCCTAGAGCTGGGAATTGATGTGGGCGCGATAGATATGGTAGTGCAGCTAGGCTCGCCCAAGAGCACAACGCGCATTTTGCAAAGAATCGGCCGCGCGGGGCATTCTTATAAGGCAATAGCAAGAGGCGAGATAATAGCGTCAAATCGCGATGATCTATTTGAGTCGTCAGTTCTTCTAAACATGGCGCTCAAAAGGCAGCTGGATTTGTTTTCCGTGCCTAAAAATTCTCTTGACATTTTAGCGCAGCACATCATCGGCATGGCTATTGGCAGGGAATGGGATATAGATTTGGCGCTTGGCATAATAAGAAATGCATATCCATATGTCAACCTAACTCGCGAGGATATGCTTAGTGTTCTAAATTCTCTTACAAATTCTTATGGAGATGCGCAGGGTGCGTACATATATCCGAAGATACGCATAGATAAGGCAAAAAATACGTTTAAAAGCAGCGGCGCAATCGACAATGGCATATACATGCTCAATTCTGGTACAATACCAGATTCCATGTCAATATCCGTCTTTGATGACCAGAAGCACTGGATAGGCAGCATAGATGAGGATTTTGCCGCAAAACTAAACATCGGGGATATATTTGCCTTAGGCGGCCGGATGTATAAATTCGAGAATATTCGCGATACGCGATGCTATGTAAGCTTGTCAACGTCAAATCTGCTTGCAATACCTCCATGGCATTCTGAGCAGCTCTCCTTGGCATTTGAATGCGCATCCCAGATAAACGAACTAAGGCGAGTAATCTTTGAGCATATGAGAGCCGAAAAGCACATACGCATCATATCTAGCATAGATGAAATGCCAAATGGGATATATGGTATAATAAAGGAGCTTCCAATGGACCAAAACGAGATGCTAGAAGTCTATAATTATTTTGCAGAGCAGATGCTTTTTGCTGCCTATATACCAAATTCCAAGCTATTGCTAATTGAGCAGACTTGTGATGCGCTTATCGGCAAGAACCTTGTAATATTCCATTCAATGTTTGGGCGTGCAATTAACGATGCCCTATCACGATTAGTGGCCGAAAATCTTGCAGAAATGCATGAGGCTAAAATAAGAAATATAGTATGCGACAGCGGCTTTGTACTTGATATTGACCGTAATTTGAATATCAGTGCAAGGGAGATAGAGGGTATATTTAGAGATATAAGATCTAGAGGCACAAAGAAAGAATTGAAGAGGAGCCTGCGCGATAGCGAGCTGTTGAAGCGCCAT
>JAJZLZ010000006.1 GCA_021850375.1 Microcaldota archaeon | reverse complement strand
CTGCCTTGATCCTACATTGAATTCGCCGCTGCTAGCATATAATTTAACCCCTTTCATGCCGTTTGAGATCTCGTCTTTTAATATATCTATCGCATTTTTGGCGGTGGGGTTGATGCGTGCAAATCCCACAAACCTACTGCTTGAATTTATAAATGACCTAAAGATGTCATTTGGCGTTAAAACCGACATGAAAACTGTCTTTTCTATCCCGAGCCGATCCATCGCGCTAATCCATGCTTCCTTATTCTCCTCAACGCCGTGGTTAAATGAGTCTATCATCTTTTTAGGCACGTTTTTTGGCGCCTTGAAGTTTATCCCCTTAAACATATCAGCTGTAAACATGTGCGCATGTGCGTCAATTATTATATAATCACATACAAATATCAGCTGAGTTTGGCTATATGACTTTGCAATTCGAATTTTTATTGAAGTAATGTGTTTATTATAAGATTGTTTCAAAAAGTAAATAGGCTAAAATCGCCCCCGCAATGATGCAATGGAAATGCTGTATATAGGAATATTTATTGCCACAATATCAATGGTATTTTATGGCGTAGGGGATTTTCTGCAGGGATTAGGAAGTAAAAAAATAAATCCTATCACGTTTTTATTCTGGGGTCAAATTGTTGCCATAGCGTTCTATTTTGCATTATTTTTTATATTCAAACCACACTATATTATAACTTCATATATCCTTGCGCTTGCGATAGTTGCGGGCGCTCTGATTTTTGTTGCGACGCTATTATTCTATAAAGGGCTTGAAATTGGCAAAAGCTCTTTCATGGTTCCAATAGCAAACGCCGCCGGTGCGCTCGCCGCAATACTCGGTGTAGTGCTTTTGCATGAGATGCTACTATCAGATCAGGCTTTTGGAGTTGCCCTTACGGTAATTGGCATACTTTTAATGTTTGATGTTATAAACCTAAAAAATTTAAGCATCAGAAAAATAGAAGTAGAAGGCTTCTATGCAATATCTACAATGGCACTATGGGGTGTATTTCTACTGATTATTGGTTTTATAAGCAAGCAGATGGGGCCGATTATGCCAGGCCTAATAGCATATATTATCTCTATGCTGTTCACATGTGCATATGTAATATTGCGAAAAAAGAGCGTACGCCTGCCAAAAGGCACCATTAGATATGTACTGCCTGCATGGCTATTTGGTTCTGCGGGCTTTGCCTTATACACCTTTGCCACGTCGTTTGCCTACGTATCTATCGTCGCGCCCATTGCGCTATCAAGCAGCGCTATAACTGTTATGCTGTCCATATACGTATCAAAGGAGAAAATCACTCAGATGCGGATATTGGGCATCGCTGCGGTGATAGTTGGCATTATAATGATTTCAATCTAATCGCGCGCTTAATTTGAGTCGAGCAGATAATTTATTATATCGATGCAGCTGGCCGCAAGGTATTTTTCCCTTCCAAGCGATAATTTTCTGCCATATCTCATGATAAATCCCTCCTCATTGCGCGATAAGCCTACATGGTCACCCACAACAAATAGATTATTCTCGTCGTTGCTTACTAAGGATTTTTGAAAATAATCCCCTTTGGAATCCAAAAGGAATATATTCGAGCCTTCCTGGTGCTTTTTCTTTATTATCTCCTGCAATGAGCAGCGCTCTATTGTTATACCGGCATGGGTCTTTTTATGTAGCACATTGCGTATTATCTGCTCCCAGCTGCTCTCGTCTATATGCGCATTCCTTAAATCTTCCCCGCTTATTTGCACATGAAGCGGTGCGTTAGGCGGGCCATTTAAAATCGCATGGAATATTACATCATGCCTATGAGCCTGGGATTTGAAAATAGAAGTGAGTATGCACTGATACATTATATCCAACCTTCCTCCATCCATAAGGTTTTTAAAATTCGCAGACGTGCGCCCGGATCTTAGATATAACAAAAATTCTCTTATTTCAGCACCCTAAGAAATTAAGGAATTTTATGGCGATATAATGTTGCCAACAATGTATCCTGACGAGTTGACAAGTACAACGTGATCATCCGCGGCAACATAATCGCTGCTCGGCGGGGCGTCGTCTCCAATAGATTGGTCTATGTAATATAGCTCATAGTTTGCGGGAAATGTAAAATTCGTGTTTGATCCTGTATTTCCAAGCGCAGCTATTGTCACTTTGACGCTCCCGTTGTTTAGGTTGTTTATTGTTATGTTAAATCCGGCCGCAACATAGTTGTTTTTTGAGCTGTTTGGATATATCAAATATGCGTACGACGCATACTGCGAATTTGCGAGCTTCACAGGGCCCGAAGTGCTCGCAGCTGCGGAATTTAGAGTTGTAGGAGAAGTTATCAATGGGGCGGCTTTGTTGTTACTCATAGAATATCTAGCAATTGCTGCAATTGCTATTATGACAACAACAACAGCCACAGCAATCATTATCTTTGTATTATTTTGCATTTGGCTCTTGCGTTTTATATTTTTATTTAAATTAGCCATAAAAATCCTCTATTTACAATTCGCATAACACATATATAACTCTAACTTGCCATGGATTTTAATAGTGCCATAACATGCCGCGCACCGGCCTTCGACTTGCCTCCGTGCCTGTTCATGAAACTGTATTTCACTTCGCCTATGCGTATTTGGTTTTGTTTAAAGCACTTTAAAAAGTCATAGAGCACCTTATATCCTCTCAGAACATGCCTAGTTTTGTTACTTTTATAAGAGTTTCTAAATACGCTGGTTTTTCCGCCAAAATAGCCCGAAAATATATCAGAGGTGCGCGCGGCCCCCCGTGCAACAAGAACAGCAAAAGCAAGGTATATGAGCGATTTCGATATTATCTGGCGATAGAGGGCCCAATTTTCCACGCTCTTGCGCACAGCAACAACAATATCGCATCCTCCATGCATTTTTTTAACCATCTCTTTTATTATTTCTGCCGGATGTTGCATGTCTCCATCCATAACAATGAAGAACTTGGTGCGCGTTAAATGTATGCCGTCAATAACGCTTGCGCTCAGCCCTTTTATGGATTTTTTGCTGGAACGGTCTACGAAAGCGACCCCCGAAGAGCCAAATTTTAAAACGATATTTTTTGTTTTATCCTTTGATCCGTCATCCATTATAAGGATGTTTATGCCTTTATAAAGCTTCAATAGCCTGCTAATGAGCATGCCTATTGAAGCCTCCTCGTTAAGTGTGGGTATGATAACCGTAGTATCAGAATAGTCATCCATAAATTGCACTTAATTATATAACTTAAATATGCTTAAATACCTTGCAATGTTTCACACTTTTAGGGCGCGCAACAAACAAATCATTGTTTTATGCCCGATTGTCTTTATATGTCATACTCCTAAATTAAGTGATGTCATACTCTATAAGTAGATACAAGCTGATCTGCAGTTTAGTATTGTTTCTTGTTTGCACAACAGCGGTATTGAGCGTTTATAACGTAAATGGTGTTGGGTGGGATTTTTTGTCCCATTATTTGAATGCAAGGACGGTGTCTAGCAGCTACTTTTACTCCCACCTATCAGCATTTGCAAATAAGGTGGCGATACATGCTAACTATGGCGGAATAAACCATACCTATTATGTCACTCCTTCGCTTGTAGTAAGCAAAAAAATCTACTTTGATGATGTGTGGGAGCCGTTGCCTACAGTATTAATTGGTATCTTAATATTAGTCTTCAATACCTTTGCTCTGCCAATATATATAATTTTTTTAATATTTCTGCTCTTTGCATCGTCATATATAACCGCAAAAAATTTGGATTTAGATCCATTACTGCTTTCATCAATTGTTGCAGGGCCATTTATGATAAAATACACTATTCTATACAATGGAAATGAAATTTTAGCTTCAAGTTTTGTGCTGCTTGCAATCGGATTTATTATGGCAAAAGATAGAAAATCTGGAATATTCGCCGGTTTGATGGGTCTCTCAAAATATGCCAGTCTGTTCTTATTGCCAATGTTATTATTCTTAAGAAAACGCAAAGATATACTTTATGCAATCCTGCTAATACTATTTGTTAGCCTGCCATGGCTTGTTTTTAATTACATACTATTCGGAAATCCTATACAAACTTATATACTGCAATTATCTGAAACACAGATGAAAAACCATACTATAGGAATGTTTTTATCTGCAATTCTATTAGTCATCAAATACCCTCTTATAATTTTACTAATAGGGGTTGTTGCAATAATAGCTCTAAAAGCGCAGCGCAAATCCAGCAGGAACAGATCGTTAAAAACAAAACTTAAACACGTCTCTAATAGAAATAGAAATAAAAATCAAGTGTTCGCACTAATTGCGTTTTTTATCATTTCACTTGTAGAGTTTGCCTTCGTATTTAATAAAATACAGGGCGGCATACGACTGGGTTACATGGTATATTTGAGCGTTTCTGTCATGGCCGCAGTTGTGGTGAGCAACAAATCTATTAGTAAACTAGCGATAAAAGTTTTAAAACGAAAATACGCCGCTAAAGATATACTTCCATATATTATATTTATTATAACGCTATCATTAATTTTAATTTTATACTCCAGTTGGGCACAAATACATTTTAACCTGCTTGGCAACATGGGATTTAAGAGTGAGCAGTACGCACTTGCGGTTGGCGCTCTTAAAAGCCATAATCTCAGCATGTGCAGTGTAGTTTCTAATGCGTGGCCTTATCTGAACTATTATAACATAACAACCTACTCTCCCTACTATTGCAATTATACAATGCAAAAAATGCCGATTGTTGTATTCAAAAATTTCGGGGTTTCAAATTACTGTTCTGGAGCTGCAGAAAACATATCCCAAGTATTAAAATATACAAACTTTTCGATATATCTGCCAAATAACTATACCTGTATAACATAGGCATTTCTTTAGTTCAAATTCTGGGGTTGCGGGGATTTGAACCCCGACCAACAGGTTTCTTCATGCGGTTCTAAATTCCAGATCTTAATCATCGCCATAAGCTCAATAAATATAAACATCTGGAGCCTGCTACGCTGCCAAGTTACGCCACAACCCCGTCAAATAAGTTTTTATAATGTAAAGTATTTAATATACGCATATAAGGTGTTTATATTGGTTGATGAAAAGCATTCTCAGAGCGCAGTGCATTCGAGCAGTACAGCTGCCCCGGCGCCAGGAAAAAAAACAGGCAACAAGAAAGCGGAAATGGCAATATATGTAGTCGTAGCGGCAGCGATAATAGTGGTAATATTATACTTTACTCTAGGCCGGTCCAGCGGCTCTTCATCATTATACGGAACCAATGTATCTGTGCAGAACATGCAGCAGCTATATTCTATAGCAAACAACAATACTCTTGCAAATATGGTTGGGGTCTCAGCATACGGTGGCGTAAATGGTAGCTCATATTTTAAAGTTATAAATGCCACACCACTATCAAATACGAGCAAGCCGGAGATAGATTACGTTGGAGGAGAATTCTGCCCGTACTGCGCGGCGGATCGGTGGGCTTTAATTTTAGCTTTCATGCGCTTTGGTAATTTCACCGGTTTAAAATACATGGCATCAAGTTCAACCGACAGCTTCCCAAATACTCATACATTCAGCTTCCTAAATTCAAGCTATAGCAGTAAATATATCATATTTAAGGGATACGAGATTGCAAATAGGACTGGTGGCGCACTGATGCAGATAAATGGTACCATATCAAATACATATTCAACATATGCGAGCGGAATTCCTTTTGTGGATTTCAATGGAGGCATGGTGACGAGCGGGTCTTTGGCTAATCCCGAAATCCTATCTGGAATGAACTGGGATCAGATAATCGCGCAGCTCTCGCAGCCAAATAGCACAATTTCAGGAGAAGAGGTAGGGATGGCAAACATATACACAGCAAAGATATGCCAGATGATAAACAATGCAAGCAATGTATGCTCGCAGAGTTATGTCAAGGCTGCGCAGCAGCAGTTTTTTGCAAGCTAGGATAATTTGCGCAGCGCTTGCAGCATTCTATGTGCCTGTGGGCGCCTAGAATCTAATATGTTGCTAGACTCTTCAGGGTCCAAAGCAACATCGTACATCTCATCCTTTCGTTTCCCAAAATAATGTATAAGCTTTATATTGTTGTCATATATCGCGCTCGCCTTCGCGTTGCTTTTGAGTTTAGCATCATATATTAGTTGTGCGCTCTTTGAACGTGATTTTAGCATCTTTAATAGTCCCTCATCCCAACCTTCGCTTATGCCGGTGTGCTCTGATAAAACGAATCTGCTCTGCCTCATATTGCCGTCTAAAATCTCCTCCCTGCCATCTGCTATGTCATAGATTGCCTTATGCAGCGCAGAGAGCGAAGCCGGCTTTGAAATGGTATCATTTAATTTAACGAGCTTTCCATTTTTGAAATTTGCTGCGATAATAGGCACCTTGCAAACACCCTCATATGGCGGCAGAGAATGGTACAGCATGCCGTGCTCTCCAAACATCTGCCCGTGGTCTGATGTTATAACAAGCGTTGCATCATCCAAGATGCCCTTTGATTTCAATATTTCAATAGTGTGTCCAACCTCCCTGTCCAGGTATGATAGCCTTTGCAGATATCCTCTGTATAGTTCAGACATAGCGTGCTCGCTCATCTCTTCAATTCCCGACATGTATAGCCATTTGTCCTGGATTATGCTTCTGCTTGCAGGATAATTCTCGTGCGCCTCTATATAATTTATGAATATGAACTGTTTCATGTAGTTGTGCCTGTAGGTTAAGTGTTCAAGCAGCATCTTATTTGTCTGTTTTGCTCCTCGGTCAAGCCTGTATGTACCATCCGCATTAGAGACGCCGCGATTAAGCCTTGCCCTCAGATCCCTATAAAGTGCGTCAAGAAGCGGCTTAGGAAGAATCCTTGTCATCAGATAGCTCGCCCTGAACATCTTCTTGCGCACCGATGCACCGCCGTTTATTATCGGTGAGAGTTTATCCACAAGGCGTTTATTGTATTTGACATTTGATTCCAGCCAAATGTCGTAAATATTGTCAAAGCCAACGCCTAGATTTGTGAAGCTGGTTAGAAAAGGGTTGTTTGAAAAGAGCGAAGTCTGATATCCAAGGCGCGATAGCTTTGATGCTATAGTTGTGCTGTTTTGATCTAAAAATTTAGTCTTTACCATCCACGGATCTATCTTGTCTGTCCCGTTGCTGAAGAAGTCTTGTGAGACTCCTTTTATATCTGAGACCTTTCTGTCAGTAAACAGCGCGGCATGCGAAGGAGCAGTCCATGTGCCAGGCGATACCGCATTGTTATAAAAGGTGCAATGGCGCGCCAGCCTTTTAATGTTTGGCATATTGGCGTCTGACATGGCTGACGCTCGCAGTGTGTCAAGAAGCAGTACCACTACGTTCTTATTACTTGGCATCAAAAACAGATGAAAGAAACACTATAAATAGTTTACTGTGAAACCGTTTCACAGAAAGATATTGAAATATTAGGTACTAAAATGGAGATCTGCGTATTAAATCCCTTCTTTTACCCATTCAAGGGTGGTACTGAGAAGGTACTGCTAGAAGTATACGGCCGGCTCGCGAAGAAGCACAACATTACCGTGCTCACCTCATCAGACTCTAATAAAAGGGAAACAGAAGAAATATCCGGCATAAAGGTAGTGCGGCTCAAGTCAACCAAAGTGCTAATACCGGGAATGCCGATAGATTTCGTGTCCTTTGAGAACTTAAATCGCGAGATTATCAAAGCAGGTGCGCAGCTATACCACATAAACAATAGGTACCAGTACTTTTATTTCAACGTAAGAAACATGCATAAAAAAGGCAAGTTAGCACTTACAATCCACAACTCGCTGCCCCAAAATATAGATTTTGTGACTGATTCGCTAGGGCTTATATATGATATGCTATGGGCACGAAGAATAATGGAGAAGGCAGATGTTATAACCGCGGTTTCTAAAAACGCGCTAGATGTCACGGTCCCAAGGCGGCTTCACAAAAAGGCGCACGTTGTATTCAACGGCGTAGACACTGATGTTTTTAAGCGCCTGCCATCTGGGAGTGCGCAGCTAAAAGAGCTTCACAAAGAGCTGGACATAGAAAATAAAACAGTGCTTTGCAATGGAAGGCTTGTTGCACAAAAAGGCCAGAGTTATTTGATTAAGGCGATAAAGAAGATCGAACTGGAAAATGAATACAAACTAAACCTCATGCTAATCGGCAGCGGGCCCCTTAAAGATCATTATATAAAGCTTGCACGATCTCTGGGCATATCGAATCGGGTGCACTTCGCATCGGGCTTAGATGATCTCTCTTTGCGCAAGTATTACTCAATATCAGACATCTCAATAATGCCATCGTTGTACGAACCAGCATCGCTAGTAGCACTTGAGAGCATGGCGTGCTCTATGCCTGTTAGCGCATCCAAGATCGGCGGCCTGCCGGAGATGATAGGGGATTGCGGTACATATTTTATGCCAAGAGACGTTGATGGCATATCAAAAAGCATTCTGCGCTACATAGAGAATCCAAAATTTGCACAACAGCTAGGCCAAATGGGTCGAAAGAGAATGATAGAACGCCATTCATGGGATAAGATAGCAAAGCAGTACGAGGCGTTGTTTTTAAATACGATTAGATACTAATTCTTTTGATGGCCAGAAAGAAACAGAGCCTATTTGGGCTGCTTGGAAAATCAAAGAGCATGCGCAGCGAAGAATACCTTAACGTTATACAGCGCCTGCGCCTTGTAATAATACTTGTTATGCTTGCCAGCCTTGGAGTGTTTATATTCGTCGCGGTATATTTTGGGCTGCTAAAAGTAATCAACATAATCAGCGCATCGAATTTGCTCTTGTGGGGGCTGGCGTTTGTATTTGTTTTCCTTGGCTATGTGATCCGCTTTGGAAAATGGAGGTATTATATGGGTTTAATCGGCATCAAACTTCCAATACTTCAGAATTTCTCCATATATATGTCTTTGTATTCGATGAACATAACTCCCGGTAGGGTTGGAAGGATAATAGCCGGATATACAATCAATAGGGTGACCGGAGAAAAATTCATGACAATCGCCCCTGCTGTTACAATGGACATATTTTCCGATTTTTTTGGCTTTGCGCTGCTCGCTCTTATAACCTCATTTTTCTTCCACAGGCTTTTCATCTATGTGCTTATATTTGTTATAATGCTCTCCATCTCGTTTCTTGTAATCATAGACCAGAGGCTTTATAAATTTATAATAAAAGGCAAAAGAGAAAAATTATTCAAGAGATTCATACCGCACATAAACCGCTATTACTCCTCGCAAAACAACCTTAACCGACCGAGCGTATATCTGACCTCTATTTTATTCACGCTGCCTGCTGACATTTTAAACTCATCTGCTCTATATCTGGTGTTGCTTTCTGTCGGTGTGCATGCAAGTCTAATTACGGTTATATTCATATTTGCGGCGGCCCAGATATTCGGCATGGTGTCTACGCTTCCAGGAAGCGTCGGAGTAGCAGATGTCACTATGATCGCGCTTCTTGGCACCATGCTTGATCTAAGCGGACCTTTAAGCACAGCAGCGACAATTATGGCGCGCACCGCAACGCTGTGGTTTGGCGTCATAGTTGGCACCATCTTTCTCATATATACAACAAAGTACTGGACTATAAAGAGCGCCACTAAAAAATCCACAGGCAAAAAAAGAATACATTAATGACTATGATAGCATTTAATTTTGCAGAAAGATTATTTTATAAATTTAATATATAAAAATTAATTTTATAATTAAATCCAAATCCGCAATCAGCCCTCGAGCTAGATTATTTTGGATTATGTTACCAGCAATAGTATGAGTTCCATGCAGTTTGCACCCGCATAGAAAATACTAGAATTGCAAATATCATTAAACTAAAAGAATTAGAAGCGTGGCCAAATTGGCCAAAACAAGACTAATATTATGCGTCTTCCACGTAATCCGCATCGGAATCCGATGCTTCAGAGGAGGCGGAACCGTCGCCTTTCTCTATGACCTTAACCTTGCCGAATTTGCCCGACGCAAGCTGCGGCGTGCCCCTGAATTCGTTCACATATCCGTTTTCTACCTCTATTGTGTCCCCTTGGTCGACATTGTTTATGTCATTGCCCCAAAGCGACATAGCTATAGATCCGCTGTCATCCTGAATGGTTATGTTTGCGACGCTAAGGCGTTTGCCATATTTCGTGACAACTTCTCTTGGTGCATCCTTCTGGATCACCTTTCCCTGAACAGTAACATTACTGGCTCCAACTTTAAGCTCACTTATCTTCATTCAAAAGCACCGATAACAAGTAATCTACTTTATGATTAGAAAGTTATTTAAGAATATGTATGCGCCCAGGTATATGTGCTTTGATGAAATGTTAACATATAATTCCATTATGCTGCGGATTTTTCAATAGCGTGTGCGAAATATCTGTTTACATGCATGTAGTCCAACTAAGCGGCGTGCATGAGAGATAAAAGCGGTGTTTATTTGCAAATCCTATTTATATGTGCATGGAACTATATTAATGATTTGAATGCGGCAGCAACAAGAAGGGGTGCACCCTTCGTTTATGGGTGTAATACGCCAGAAGGAGAGAATAAAAGGCAAGCTAGGCGGAGTAAAGCATAGAATAGGCGTGTATAGCGCGAAGGGAGGCGTAGGCAAGACCACAATAGCTGTAAATTTGGCATACACGCTTGCAAGAATGGACTTTAAAGTTGGTATTTTAGATGCGGACATAGACTGCCCTAATCTGACTTTATTTACCGGAATAAGTGAGATGATGGACATGTCAATAATCCCGCTAAAACCGATAGTTAAAGATGGAATCAAGTTTGCATCAACTGCTATGCTAATTGATGATCTAAAGCGGCCGATAATATGGAGAGGCCCACTAGTCGCGAAGATGATTGGAGACTTTTTTGAAAATACGGATTGGGGAGAGTTGGACTATCTTATTATAGATCTATCTCCTGGCACATCTGATGCCCCGTTGAGCATAATGCAGCTTTTAGAGCTTGATGGAATATTGATAGTAACAACGCCGCAGCGCATATCCGGCATCAACTCCATCCGCTCCGGGCTTATGGCAAAGCGCTTAAACGTTGCGGTGCTGGGAGTTTTGGAGAATATGTCCACAGGAACAATTAGCCAGAGCACAAAGGAAGTTGTAGAACGATTGAGCACTAATCTTATAGGAACGATAAAAAGAGATGAAAAGTTCAACGAATTCAGCGACAGCGGCATTCCCAGCGTTGAAAAAGACGCAGCAATAAAAGAGCAGTTTTCAAAGGTTGCAAAGCGTCTTGTTGGTACTAAAAACTCGCCTTAAAATCCTCCAGATATGTCCGCACCATAACCCAGGCCGTATTCCTCTTCTATGTAGCTTTTATACGTATCATATTTTACCTTTGATGCAGCTGCCTGAACTATCATCATAAGCGATAGAAACGATAACAGCGAGACAATTCCGAAATACTCCGTTCCGCTGGTTATGAATAGGTAGCTGAATATGATGATCGAAATCACATTCAACGTCATAGACCCAACTATCTTGAATGTGGACTGAGATATGGATGCTATGGCAAATATCAGATTTGCCCCCATAATAATAGCTTCGATTATTGCTATAAGATACTCAAAAGGCAGATTTGCAATGAAGCTAAAGAATCCTACGCTTTGCATATACTGCGCGATGTATATTAGTTCTCCCTTCGAATAGTATGCGAATACTATTGTTGCCGCAACCATCATGGCAACTGCTATCATGTTAACACCGCTATATTCTGCAGAAGCTTTTGATATGTCCGTTTCCTCGGCCCGGCCAACGTCTTCTGTACAGTAATAGCTTCTTCCTATCTCTGATATGTCCTCATAGCAAAAAGGTCTGTGGCAGTATGCGCAAATAGCGTATGCCTGCCTCCACGGGTGCCATGAGCATTTGCGACCTTTGGCCGCCAATTTGCTTTGCGCCTTGTTTTTTACACTTAAAGAGCGCTTGTAATATCTCTCGAATTCTCCAGAAGGGCTCTCCAAATTGAGGTTTCTATAATACAGGCTCGGATCTGGATATAACCTATCTGAAGCGCCAATCAATTCAGCGTTGTGCTCCAAGGCCCTCTCTACATTATCTTCTGTTTTGGCATAATCTTCCTTCGTTCCATATACGCTGTCAGTCTTCTGCTTTGGTTGCGACTGTGGGCTGATTGCAGCGTTGTTAGCATTAGGCGCTACTGTTGGTTTTTCTATATCCTGCTCCTTGCCCTCACCATTTTGCCCTGGCTGGACATTTGCAGGATTGCTTATCTGCGCTTTGGTATTTGTATTATTTGTCGGTGCACTTTCCTTGTCTGTCTGTTTCTTTGAGCCTTTGGCCCTTAGCCTTAAAATAAGCAGGCTATTAGGGTCAACGCTCATTAAATTACCTACATGCGCTTTGACTTTTCAATAGCCCTGCGCTTTAGCTTCTCAAATATGCCCCTGTGCTTTGCGCAGCTGATGCAATAATAAGTCTTTCTCCTCTCAAAAAACCGAACGTCGTTGGTAGTCCTGGTTTCGGTGTTGAAGCTTATTCCTCTCTCATATATTACTGCTTTATTTCGTGGGACCTTGCGACCGCATGATTCGCAGTTCACAAGAGTATCTTTTCCTCTCAAATAAACACCTTTGTACTCTTTTAGATAAGGATAATAAGATTAATAGACTTTTATATGCTGCAAAAGGCAATAATTTTTAATGAACAGCTCCTTAATTCATGCATGTTCACCGAAGTAGTTCAGTACTTTATTGGCAGTTTTAGGCGCGAAAATTGGTCTCGCAAAGCATTTTATATAACAAGCGCCATAATATGATTGATAAAATGTCTACAAAAGCCATGGTCAAAGAGCCTGTAAAATTTTCGCATTATGCAGGGGCAATGGGGGTGTTTTTGCGCACTTCTACTAGCGGCATTGTACGATCTGTTCCGGAGCGACCAAAAGAGCTGGGCGGCCGGCGGGGAATATTTGATTTGAATATATTTGTTTTCGAGAGTCTGCGCACTGTTTTGGACATGGACGGATATAGTCCCAACAGCTATATAGCGATGGAGACATTCAGCAAATACATAACAAGAATAGACGACATTATGGATAGCGTCAAACATCCAAGAATGTCTGAGTGGAATAGTAGCTATAAGAAAGACCCAAATGCTAAGCAAATAATCTCCATGTTTGTAAAGCATATAAAATCTATGGAAAAGGGCGCGATCATAAATAAAAACCAAGCCACAGAGCTATTTAATGCGGTACATAGCTACCGCAAGCGTGCAAGAATTGCTATAGAGCGTTTTGAGAATCTAAATAATCCGGACATTACAGATATACTATTGATAAAGCGCATAACAACTGGCGGCATGGGGGCGATAATGGCTGATATAGTATGCATATGCGAGAGCGTACCAGAAAGCAAGCGCAATATAATAACCGGCGCATTCTCCGATGCTTTTATGGCAACACAAATTGCAGATGATATAAATGATTTGAACGATGACATTAAAAATAACGTTCCAAACATAGCAGCGGCAATAATCCAGCAGATACATATTGATGAGTCTAGTGTTCTTGAAATGGAAAAGATGGATATAAAAACCTTCAGGCGCCGTGCTCCAAAATCCTACAATGATCTGATGAGACTAGGGGGAGAATACATATCATTAATACCAAAAGAGCCTTTCGGTCTGGGGGTTTTAAGGGCAATACCTGTGGTATTTTATAATATAATAAGCCTTACATCGCGTTCGGATTAATTCAATTGGCATAAACTAAAACGGCGTGCCAATTTTGGGCTTTGTGATGAGAGTTTAGCTATTTAGTTTTTAAATGAACGCAGAGGAAGCCAACTCCGTTTACTTTGGGCAGGATGTCACCGGAAAAATTAGAAACTTTCACTAACAGCACATTTGCAAAGGTTTAACAACGTGAGCGGGAAATCCCACACTCTTTAGAGGTGGGATGAAAGCGAACCGCAGAAAAGTATATAAATATAAATAATGGTATAAATATATGGAACTGAAAAGAGCATATAAATTCAGGTTGTATCCGACAATTACACAGGAAAAAGAACTCGATACTCACAGGTGGCGTTCAAAGAATCTCTGGAATACTCTTCTCGACTTTGCGATAAAAAGATACAACGAGACAGGAAAGTTCCCCACAAAGTCGCAACTTCAATCAGAAACTAAGAAGACGGGCATGTATTCGCAGTCTGCTCAGGACGTTTCTCATAGGCTTCATAAGGCTCTTCTTCGCTGCTTCATCATGCGGAAACGTGGAAAGAAGGCAGGATTCCCACGATTCAAGAACATAGATAGGGCAAAGTCAATCTATTACCCACAAAGCGGATTCTCTATCGTTGGGAAGAAGGTCAAGATCACTCCTTTCGGGGAAATATCTATGGTGATTCACAGACCAATCGAAGGCACAATGAAGACGTTATCGCTGAAAAGAGAATCGTCAGGCAAATGGTTTGCAGTCTTCACAGTTGAACAGGAAACCAAACCTTTCATATCAAATGGAAAGGGACAGATAGGTATAGACTTAGGACTAAAGACATTCGCAACATTGTCCAACGGAACGAAAATAGGCAACCCGCGTCACCTTGCGAAGTGGGAGAAAATACTTGCGAAACGTCAAAGGAACATATCTCGGAAGAAAAAAGGAAGCAAAAGCAGGTTCTTGGCAAAGAGGAAGGTCGCAAATGTCTATGAGAAAATTCAAAACTCACGGGCTGATTTCCTTCATAAGACCTCTATACAGTTGGTGAATTCATATTCTCTAATAGGAATCGAGAGACTTCAATCGCAGGAAATGGCTGAACATGCCTACGGAAAACAGATAAATGACGCTGGTTGGAACAGGTTTGCGAACATGATGGTATACAAAGCTGAAAACGCTGGTTGCCAAGTCGTGTTCGTGGACGCAAAGGATACAACAAAGACCTGTCATGTCTGTGGAACAAAGAAGAATATGTCCCTATACGAAAGGACATACGTCTGCGACAAATGTAATTCCGTCACAGACAGGGATATAAACGCAGCACAAAATATATTGCACAGAGCAACTACCGTCGGGCAGACGGGAAGTCACGCTTGGGGAGATACCAATGAGTAGTTCGTTGAACCAAGAAGCCCACACCCTTCAGGGGTGGGAGTATGTCACGTTTTGCAAAGTACATAATATAACTGTGGGTAGATATAATGGCAAAAAAATTCGCATGTAAGGATATAGGAATGTCTTGCGGCTTTGAGGCGCGTGCTGTTGACGAGGCAGAATTGATGAAAAAAATAGCTGCGCATGCAAAGAAAGACCACAATATGTCAAATATAGATCAGGCCACAATGGCTAAAATAAAAACTGCCATAAAAGACTCTTAACATATGTGGCATTTGGGCAGTGCTGTTGGCAAACTGGCTTGTTAACATCTGTTAGCACGGTTTTGCCAATGCCTGCATTTATGTAATACGGTTAAATTCTAAAATATCCAGCCTAAATTTTCGAGAATATAAGCATATAATGGGTTTTGATATCCTGTTTCTTAATAAGTTTAAAATGCTGTTTTTTTAACTTGCTTACTACATCGTCTTCAGAAAACCGTATCGATAATGGTGGACCAAATGTGGTTGGCTCTTTCTTCCAATCAAGATTTACAAATAGCCCATTTGTATTTAGAACTCTCCTTATCTCGCTTTCGTAACCAACCGGAACATCATGGAACGAGTTTGCTGCAAATACCATATCTATGCTGCTATCTTTAAATGGCAAGCTGTTAGATTGCACCTTGATTATTTTTATATTCTTAAAATCGGCCAAGTTTGTGTTCATTGCTGTAATAGCCTCTTCAGATACATCAACGGAATACAAGTTTTTTACATACTTGCTCAAAATTTTTGAAAATCTTCCTCCACCTGCCCCTAAATCTACACCTTCCACAGCTTTGAGGTACTCACTATTATCCTCTAATGCCTGTGTAAAATGCTCTTCTAGTGTTGTAGTATTTAAGTGTCTTTTGGTAATTTTTTTATCGTCCATAAAATTACATATATCATGTATTAGCAGAAACTATAATTGTTTTTATTCAATTTTATGTATTTGGGCTCTCATAAACCAATCTATTGATAAGCCCAAAGTTAAATCCAAATAGGAATGCCCTTGCCGGGATTTGAACCCGGATCACAGGCTCCGGAAGCCCGCGTTCTATCCAAGTTATACTACAAGGGCGCAAAAAGTTCCTATATATTAGCATTAATATTTTTCTAATCTATATATTAATGGTTTTTAGATGAAGTTGTGCATTATAGGAGAAGACAAGGACGAATGCATTGAGCTGTCTAATGCGATGAACGATATCGGGCACTCTGCAATAATAATTTCGTATGATGGCAATTTCTCGCAGTTAGCTTCACGAATCAATTCTGTAGATATTGGCATAATGCTCTCAAGAGCGCCAATGAAAGATACGATGTCTGCAAATAAAAATCCAAGCATCAGGGCAGCGGCGTGCAATGATGCCGATGAGCTGGAGCAAGCGGCGGATTCTAATGCCAATCTGATAGTAATCGATCCGTCTGTGGTAAAACCAAAGCAGCTGCTTGATGCATTATCCAATTTAAATTGGAAAAAAGAGGAAAACGGCGAAGATGAATTAGAGCCAAAAGCAAAACCAATACAGCAAAGGCAGCAAAACGACACAAAGGCAAAGCCTATTCAACCTCAAAAGGCTCAAAAGCCCCAGAGCGACGCGGCAAATGGAGAGGGTGAAGGTAACATTTTGCAACAGGATAATAATGGTCCGCCTAAGCATAAGGGAGGGGGCATAAAAGGAAAGCTGTATGATGTTTTTGGGATAGAATGAAGAAGGTAATGCTAGATTGCGAGATTGCAAGCAGATTCACGCTGCCAGCTCTTAGGATGTCTGTTGCAATGGAGCTATATAAGATGGGGATGGCGCAGATGCATATAGCTGACATTTTGGGCGTTAAGCAGGCGGCAATTAGCGATTACTTAAACGGAAAGCTCGCACCTAACATAACAGAAATAGCCAAGGATATATTGTCAAGTGGGATGGCAATGGCAATCGCGCAAAAGATATTCGCCGCGCCAAGCAAAGACTATGCTATTAGCATAATAGATGAGGCGGCATCGGATGGCAAGTTCATAACTATTGCTCGAAGCTATGCGAGGAAGGCAGGCAAAATTTGAAAATAAGTAAATTTTAGCTGGTGTAAGGTTTAAATAGATTACATTTAGGTTAATATCAATAATGGTGAGCATGCATGCCAAATAGTCCACAGCATAGGGAAGTTACTGTAGAGATCAAAAAGCCAGTAGAGATAAATAGCAAAAGGCCGGAGGATAGCAACATCACTCCATCAGATGCGATTTTAGCGCCATACCATCGAACAATGGAAGAAATAGAGAGCATGCCGATTGTCGACAAAACAATGACTGTGTGCCCCGAGTGCAAGCTGATAATAAACGGAACGCTCTATAAGGACGGAGACAATGTGATGATAAGAAAGTACTGCCCCGAACATAAGTGGACGATAGAGAAATATTGGGAAGACTATGACATGTACATGAAGATGAAGCGCTACAACTACTATGGCAGGGGATTTGAAAACCCAAACTACATAACAGAGACAAAGGGTGCAAACTGCCCATTTGATTGCGGAATGTGCGAGAGGCACAAGTCGCACACGGGCCTTGCCAATATAGTAATAACTAACAGGTGCCATCTAAGCTGCTGGTACTGCTTCTTCTATGCAAAGGAGGGAGAGCCGATATACGAGCCGAATTTAGATGAGATAAGGAAGATATTTGTCAATTTGAGAAGCCAAAAGCCAATACCTGCAAATGCGATACAAATAACTGGCGGAGAGCCTACAATGCACCCGCACATAATTGACGTTGTCAGGATTGCAAAGGAGGAGGGCTTTGATCAAATACAGCTAAACACCACCGGCATAAACATCGGGCTAAACCCAGAGATGGCATACCAATTAAGGCATGCTGGCGTAAGCACGCTGTATATGAGCTTTGATGGTGTCAGCAAGCGCGCGAATCCAAAGAACCACTGGGAGGCGCCACTTGCACTAGATGCTATTAGAAAGAGCGGAGGCAGCGTGGTTTTGGTGCCGACAGTCATTAGGACCATAAACGAGCACGAGCTTGGAGCAATGATAAACTTCGCACTAAACAACATAGACGTTGTAAAGGCGGTAAACTTCCAGCCGGTATCGCTTGTAGGCAGAATGCCAACAAGACTAAGGGAGAAGCAGCGCATATCAATACCTGGCGCTATAAAGCTAATCGAGGAGCAGACCAACGGAGTCATAAGAAAGGAGCACTGGTTCTCCGTGCCATATGTTGGAGGAATAAACAAGTTCATAGAGGCGCTATCCGGAGAGTTCAAGTACGATCTGTCCATACACTTTGCCTGCGGCGCTGGTTGCTACATATTCCTAGACAGCGACAACAAGATAATCCCGATTACAGAATTTTTGGACGCCCCTGGGCTAATTGAGCATCTGCAGAAGGCGGTAAATGAGATGGATGGCAAGGGGAAGCTTGTAAGAAAGGCAATAGCAGTAAAGGCCCTTCTTGGGATTGGAAGGTTCATAGACAAGAAGAAGCAGCCAAAGAGCGTGAACTTCGCAAAGCTATTCATGTCGCTGTTTCTAAAGCGCGACTTCGCAACGATGGGCAAGATACAGATGAAATCGCTGTTTCTTGGCATGATGCACTTCCAAGACGAATACACCTACGACATACACAGGGTTGAGAAGTGCGACATACACTACGCCATGCCAGACGGAGAGGTTTTGCCGTTCTGCACATTCAACGTATTTCCTGAGGTCTACAGGGACAAGGTGCAAAAGCAATACAGCATACCATCCCACGAATGGCAGAAGACCCACAATGATTGGAGCTATGGGAAGGACAAGTACATAAGGAACGTAAAGGAGCTGGAGCAGACGCCAAGCTACATAAAAACATATGTGAACATGACCGACTATTTTGCAATGCCGGTTAATGGAGGATTGGGCCTTACTAATTTCGCATCGCTCTCCCCAGTTCAGCAAAAGAGCGTTATTGTATCAACAACCTCTGGTGAAAAGGTAATGTCCCAACAGGCGGCAACGCCAAAGAGCACGACGCAAAATAAGCTCGCATATGCACAAGTGCAAAATAAAGGCGAGAGCAAGGACGATGGCTGTGCATGCGGCGGCTCATGCAACTGTTCAGACTCAACTGCGCATGGCAAAGGTGGGAGCAAGGACGATGGCTGCAACTGTGGCGGCTCATGCAACTGTTCAGACTCAACTGCGCATAGCAAAGGCGAGAGCAAGGACGATGGCTGCGCATGCGGCGGCTCATGCGGCTGCTCTTAATTTAAGAGTAAATTAATTTAAGTGATATGAATGGACCATGGATCAAACCCAACGCACGCAAAGCAGGAAATGGAGTATAATTCATCCTTTGACCCGTACATAGTAGAGGAAGGAAAGGCCTACATGGTTCCTTATCATATGATAAAGAAGGTGACGATAACAAATGTCAGCCGCAAGGAGCTAATAGACATACCTCACGCCGCAAGGCTGCAGTATAGGCTAATGCTCATGGACCCTGTAATAAAGGCTACGGTAGATTACACAAAGGCAAAGATAACAATAATATACAACCCAAAGGATGCGGACAACAACAAGGAGAAGATAAGCATAGAAGATCTTCTCGAATTTCTGCATAAAGAGGGGGTGAATGCGGCGTCCGGCTCTTATGAGATATCCGATTATGATTACTACACAAATCTATACTCCTATGCATACCGTCCGGCAAAGATACGCGAGAGGGCGCCATATGGCTATACAATGGAGCAATGGGAGAAACTGCGCCCTGAATGGGAGAGCAAGATGAGCCGCGTCGCCGTGGAAAAGAAAGAGAAGTTCAAGGAGTTCCAAAATGTCTATTTGCAGTCACACGAGGATATGGCAAGCGTTATAGACAAATCCTATGTAAAGGGCGCATCTCCAAAGGAGGAGAAGAAGAGAGGGATTATGGCCAGGATATTTGGCAAAAAGAAGGGTCCTGAATCTGGCGGAAAGGGCTTTTGGTTTCATGGGATTTGACGGCCTAAATTTTAATAGTTGGTTTACTTGGCAACCGGAACAGTGATGTTGGATCTAAATGTACTCTTTGCCGAGACG